>JBJTFE010000223.1:0-10969 GCA_046093265.1 Phenylobacterium sp.
GGTCGCAACGACGGTGTCGGCAGCGTCCTCAAGATGGTCCTGCGACCAGGCGGGCGAGGCTTGCAGAACCCAGGCCTCTACGTCTGCGCGCCCCGGCTTGGCGCTGTTGCGCGCCGCCCAGCCCAGGATCCCGTCCTCGCCGAGGGTGTCGGGACCGATGGGCAGTCGCCCCGCGAAAGCAGCCATGACCGTCCAGCACGGGTCGGTGCGGGAGGCGGCGGCGCGCGCCGCCAGGTCGGCGTCCTTTCCGTCCAGCAGGGCTGCGGCCTGTTCGGCCGGAAGGGCCAGGACGACGGCGTCAAAGGGATCCGACAGGGCTCCGGCGACCTGCAGACGCCAGACCGCGCCGTCCGGGACGAGGGCCTCCACCTGGTGGCTCCAGGCCACCTGCATTTCCCCGGCCAGGGCCCTCACCGGGGCGTTCATGCCGGGCGCGCCCACCCAGGCTTCGGGTCCGGCCGCCGGCCAGGGAGCGGCGAGACCCTCCGCGGCCCACCGCCCGACCTCGGCGCGAAAGCTCTCGCCCCGGGCGGTGAAGTACTGGGCCCCGTGGTCGAAGCCAACGGTTCCGAGCGGCGTCTCCACCCGCCGGGTCGACATCCGCCCTCCAGGCCCACGGGCCTTGTCGAAGAGCCGGACCTCGCGTCCCTCGCGGCTGAGGCTACGGGCGCACGCCAGGCCCGAGAGGCCGGCTCCGACGATGGCGATGCGGTCAAGGGGCTGGGTCATGTAGGCACCCTGATCCCGAGACCCGGGGTCAGGTCAACCTCTGTCCGGCGTCCCGCCAATCCGGGGTCTCAGCTCTGGAGGGGCCGCAGGGCGCCCGGGGTCCCGCTGTGGATCTCCTCCGGGGCGAACCAGCGCACGTCAATGAACCTGTCGTCCGCCGCAAGGGCGTCGGCGAGCCTCGACAGCATCATGAGCAGATCCGGATGCCGCGGTGCGAACGTGGTCCGGAGCCATCCTTCCTGACGAAGACCGATCAGGTACTTGTCGATCAGGCTCACGCGGATGGAGAACAGGGATTTACCCTTCTGTCCTCCCTTGAAGAGCAATTCCCATCCGCGTTCGTGGAGGTAGATCAGTTCAAGGACCTCGCAGCCCAGTCCCCTGAGGATCTCGGCAAGGGCCTCCGAAAGGCCCTTCCCAGCATATTGGAGGATGTCCATCTCATCCTCGCTGTTAATCTGGTCGCGCGCGAGCGTCAGGTCGAACTCCGCCCAGGGCCTGATCTTCATCGGCGTTTCTCCTCGCCATCGTGTTCGTCGACCCAGGCGCCCAGGCCGATGGCGCCGGTCCCAAGGGTTCCACCCGCCGCCATCTTCAGGGGATCCGGAGCCCCGTACCATATGCGGCCCAGGGCATCCTCCTTCTCCCAGCCAAGCTGCTTGCCGCTCCAGCTCCGGACGTTTCCGAAGCGTTGCGGGACCGCTCCGCCGTGGTAGCTGGGATCAACCCGGTAGTGCAGTTCGTACATGTCCCCCATCTGTATGCCGTCGGGCTTCAGGAGGAAGAAAGGACTGTCGCTGATCGCCGGAGGGATTGGGCCGCCGCCGAGAAGCTCCGGCAGGCGGGTCCGCCTCGGCAGGTAGTGATGGCCCATCCCCGTGTAAGGTTGGACGAAATAGGCTGCGGTCGATGGGGGTACGCCCCGGGCCACATAATGCTCGACGGTCTTGAGCCCACGCGCCGTCTTGCCCATGCCGGACAGTCCCTTGGCGCCGATTCCGCCCGCAAGGACGGAGCCTACGTCGAAGAGCAGCTCCCCCTGGTTCAGTCCAATACCGAACTGCCGGTCCATCTCGCCTCTGAATGTTTCCGCGACTGGCGTCGCTTCCGGCAAGACTTTCACCGCAAGGTCGTCATCCCAGTCCCGCAGTTCGGTCTTCAACCGCGACCATGTCGCTGACGGGTCGGAGGCGGTGTCCTTGGCGAGCTCGACGCCGGCGACTGCGACCCGCAGGACATCATCCCATGCGGCTTCACCGTCCTGGTGAAGAAAGGGGTCGATCGGATTCAGCAAACGGGCGCCGAACACCGCCCCGTCGATCGCATCCCCGACAAACCGCGAGGCCCCGCGTGCGACCCCCGGCGCCAGAGCGCCTCGTCTGACAAGGTACCCTGCGATCGACTTGGCTTCCCGGCTTTGGTCAAGCCAGGCCTCAATCCGGTCCGCGGCTGCGTTGGTGGTGGTCGGCGGCGTGACCCCAAACGCAGGCGCAACTCTCGTAACGGACCGAACTGGAGCGACCGGCCCAGCAGGTCTTCGTACAGCTGGGGCCTCCTGCACGCGGGATCGATCCCGCGTCGCTTCCGCATGTCGGCGCGCGCTGAGTACGGCCTCGGCCAGGGCGCCCGCTGGGCCCGGGATCAAGGACCTTGCAAGGAGGGGGGCCATGTCACGAAACCCGCCCCGAAACCCGGTGACCTCTCGCATCCTTCGGGCCATGAAGGCCCCTATGGGCTCCCCTTCAGGGCTATCCGCCCATCTCTGCGTCTGCGCCATGGCTCCTCTCCTTCCTAGGTCTCGGACGAGGAAGCTCGCACGGCGCCTGCATCTAGTAAAGAACAAAAAAGGAACATTTTCGTAATGTGCCTCTGATCCGGGATCGACGCTGGCCGCCCCTCTCTTCGGAGGGACTCAATTGTCCGTCTGGCCCCGACGCCCCCACCTTTCCGCAACGCTTCCCGCCGCGACGTGCTATACGCCGCCGCCCATGCCCTTTCCCACCAGTCACCCGGCGCTTGACCGCGCGCTTTCCGAACGCGGCTATGCCGAGCCCACCCCCGTCCAGGCCCGGGTCCTGGAGGCGCCGGACGACCGGGACCTGCTGGTCTCGGCCCAGACCGGCTCGGGCAAGACGGTGGCCTTTGGCCTTGCCCTTGCGCCCACACTCCTGGGTCTTTCCGAAGCGTTCGGCCCGCCCGGCGCGCCGGCCGCCCTCGTCATCGCCCCGACCCGCGAGCTGGCCCTCCAGGTCTGCGGAGAACTGACCTGGCTCTACGCCGCCACCGGGGCGAAGATCCTGTCCTGCGTTGGCGGCATGGACCCCCGGACTGAGCGCCGCGCCCTGGAACGGGGCGGGCACATCGTGGTCGGCACGCCCGGCCGCCTGCGCGACCACGCCGAGCGCGGCGCCCTCGACCTGTCGGCCCTGCGCGCCGTCGTCCTCGACGAGGCCGACGAGATGCTGGACATGGGCTTCCAGGAAGACCTGACCTTCCTGCTGGACGCCGCCCCGTCTGAACGGCGCACCCTGCTGTTCTCGGCCACCCTCCCGCGCGAGATCGTTCGCCTCGCGGGCGCCTACCAGCGCGACGCCCTGCGCATCGACACGGTGGACCGCGAGGCCCCGCACGGCGACATCGCCTACCGGGCGGTGCGGGTCCTCGCCAGCCAGGCGGACCTGGTGGTGGTGAACCTCCTGCGTTTCTACGAGGCGCCCGGGGCCCTGGTCTTCGCCAACACCCGCGAGCGGGTGAAGCACCTGACGGCCACCCTGCGCGAGCGGGGCTTTTCGGTGGTGGGCCTGTCGGGCGAACTGACCCAGGACCTCAGGACAGAGGCCCTGCAGGCCCTTCGCGCCGGCTACGCCCGGGTGTGCGTCGCCACGGATGTGGCCGCCCGGGGGCTGGACCTGCCGGACCTGGGCCTCGTCATCCACGCCGAGGTCCCGGTCAACGTCGAGAGCCTGCTGCACCGCTCGGGGCGGACGGGCAGGGCGGGGCGCAAGGGCGTCTCGGTCCTGCTGGTTCCCAAGGCCCGGCGGCGCAAGGCCGAGCTCCTGTTCCAGTCCGCCTCCATCCGCGCCGAATGGTCCGGACCGCCGACCGCCGACGAAATCCGCGAGAAGGACCGCCAGCGCATGCTGGAGGACCCGCTGCTGGTCTCGCCCCCTGACGAGGACTGCCTTGAGGCGGGGCGTCTCCTGCTGGAACGGCTGCCGCCCGAGCAGGTGGCCGGCGCCCTGATGCGGCTTTACCGCGAGAAGCTTCCGCCGCCCGAGGATGTCCAGGACGACGGACCTCCGGGCGCCGGCCGCTCCCTGGCCGAGCGTGAGCCGCGACCGCGGCGCGAGCCCGGCGAGAGCGAATGGTTCCGCATCGACATCGGCCGCAGGGACCGGGCCGACCCCAAGTGGCTGATCCCCAAGATCTGCCGGGCCGGCGGGATCACCAAGCGCGAGATCGGCTTCATCCGCATCCTCGACGCCGAGACCCGCTTCGAGATCGCCCGGGAGGCCGCGCCGGCCTTCGCCGCCGCCATCGCCGCGCCCCTGCCGGACGGGACCCGGATCACGCCGTCGGAGGCGCCGGGCGCCGAGGACCGGCCCCCGCGTCCGGCGCGGCCCCGGCGGGAGTTCGAGCCCCTGGATGACGGCGCCTCCGCCCCGGTGCGTGCGAAGCGGGCGCCCCGGCCGGTCGTGCGCGACGAGCCGGCGTCCGGGCCTCCTCGGAATGTCGAGAAGAAGCCCTACCCGAAGGCGCTCTTCCCGAGGAAACCCGGGCCTCCGGGCGACCGTGGCGCTGGCGCGACAGGCGACCGTCCCTGGAAGGGCAAGCCCCGCACCATCGCGGGGGATGCGCCGGCCCGCGCGCCGGGCAAGCGCCGGCCCAACGACGGGGCGCCGCCGCGCGGCGGCCCCTACCGCGGCAAGCCCAAGCGAAGCGGTTAGGCCTGCGTCGTCAGGACCTGCGGAGGCGGTCGATCTCCTGCTTCAGCATGCGCGAGCGCATGCCGTCGCCATTGAGCGAGAACCAGGTCGCAAGGCCGTGGGCGGCAAGTCCGATTCCCCAGCCGACCACCGGCCAGAACGACCACAAGGGCTTTGCACCCTGGGTGACGTTGAGGATCACGAGGCCGCCATTGACCACAACGAAGACCAGGAAGTGGGTCAGGAATCCTATCCGCATGCCGACCCGCCGGCGCGCCCTGCGCAGCAGTTCCGGGTCGATGGGAGCTTGAGTGTCGGCGCTCATGGCGGGCCTCGCGGGTTGACGTCATCGGAGGCTATCACGCTCGTCCGTAAGGGAAAGCCCGACGTCGAGACGCGCCTTCAGATCGAGGCTGCCCGGCAGGTCGCGACCGTCCCAGGACAGGGCCGGGCGGACCCCGCGCAGGGCGTTGGTCAAGACAAGGCCGTCCGCCTCCCGGGCCTCGCGCCAGGTCAGGCGTCGCTCCGACAGGTCCGGGACAGCCGCCAGCAACCGCGCCCGGGTGGTCCCCGCAAGAACGCCCTCGGACAGGGGCGGGGTGAAGATCCTGTCGCCAATCAAGAAGACGAGGTTGGCCGCCGCTGCGCTGGCGGGCCGGCCGCGCGGGTTGAGCATGACCGCTTCCTCCGCCCCCATTGCGACGGCCTCCCTCAGGGCCATGACGCTGTCGATGTAGGACAGGGTCTTGTGGCGCGAGGCGGGGGATGCGGGATTCCGCCGCACGGACACCGTGACCAGCCGCACCGGCGCGCCAGCCTCCGGCGCAGCGGCGGCCGTGACGAGCAGCCGCCCTGCGGCGTCGGGATCCCGCGCAAGGCCGCGGGATGAACGCCCCGCCGTCAGGGTGATCCGCACGGCGGCCCGTCCGGCATCGAGGCGGTTCCGGGCCAGGGTCTGCGCCATGGCGGCGATCAGGGTCTGGCGGTCCGGCGGCGTCGGCAGGCCAAGGGCGCGGGCGGAATGCTCCAGACGGTCCAGGTGCAGGTGGGCGTGCGGCAGCCGCCCCCCTACCGCAAGCAGGGTCTCGAAGAGGCCATCCCCCAGGGTCAGGCCCCGATCATCGGCGGGCAGGATATCGGCGCCCTCGATCCACGCCCCGTCGCGCCAGGCGATCACGCCGCGCCTCCCCGGATCCCCTGCAGGAGTTTCTGGGCCTTGGCCTCGGTCTCCAGGGTCTCGGCCTCGGGGTCGGAGTCCGAGGTGATCCCGCAACCCACCCGGAAGGCGGCCGTCCAGCCGTCGGGCGTCTCCCGGCAGGTGGCCGTGCGGATCAGGACGCTGGAGTCCAGATCTCCATCCGACCCCGCCCAGAAGATCGAGCCATAGTCGGCGCCACGCGGGGCGCCTTCGATCTCCCGGATGGCGGCCATGGCCCTGCGCTTGGGCGCACCCGTGATGGACCCCGCCGGAAAGCAGGCCTCCAGCAGGTCGAGCGCCGTGCGATCCGCCTCCAGCTCTCCCTCGACGTGGGAGACCAGGTGATGCACGTTCGGCAGGGTCGAAAGCTCGAAGAGGGCGGGGGTGCGCACCGTCCCTGGACGGCAGGCGGTGGCCAGGTCGTTTCTCATGAGGTCGACGATCATCAGGTTCTCGGCCCGGTCCTTGGCGCTGGCCAGCAGGGCGCAGGCGTTCCGCCGGTCCGCCTCAGGGGTCGGCCCCCGGGGCGCGGTGCCCTTGATCGGACTGGTGCGCGCCACGCGCCCCTGTTCCGAAGTCCGGACCTGGACAAGGCGCTCGGGTGAGTTGGAGACGATGGCGCACCCGGGCAGGCGGACATAGGCGGCGAAGGCGGCGGGACTGTCGCCCGCCAGCCGCCGGAACAGGTCGAAGGGATGGTCGCCATGTCCCAAGGCGCCCTCGAACTGACGGGAGATGTTGGCCTGGTAGAATTCGCCGCTGGCGATCCGCGCCTTCACGTCCTCGACCTTCCGGCCAAAGGCGGCGCGCGGCTCAAGGTCGGTCACCTCGCCGCTCCCGACGGCGGGCGGCTCTGGAGATGGCGCGTCCAGGAGGTTCACCAGCGCCTGTCGGCGCCCTTCTTCGGCTCCGGGCGATTCGAGCAGATGGACCTCCCGGGCCTGGCGATCGAACACCAGGACCAGGTCGTAGAGCCCGATCCCGGTCAGGCCGGGCAGGGCGCCGGACGCCTCGTCGTAGGCCAGAAGCCCGGCGACCCCGGTCCGGAACGGCGATCCCTCGGGGGCGGATGGGGCGGCCTCCAGGTCTGCAAGCCATGACCTGCCCACGGCAAGGGCCTCCCGGGCGTTGCGGGCTCGGCGCGCCGCCCTCGGATAGGCGAAGATCGCGCTCCATCGGGCCGAGGATCCGCCGCTCATCAACAGAAGGGCGAAGGGCGAATCCCTGAGCGCGCTGAAGGCGTCCAGGGGGTCTCGCCAGGGGTGGCGGGCGGCGGGGTTCGGCATCACCGCCTAGGTCGGCCCCGATGACCTGCGTGGCAAGTGCCTGCGCCCGGAAATCATCATGATGCGAATAATTCGCATTTACGTCAGGGCTCGATGTTGTTAGGAACGAATATCAGTTGCAGGCTATTCAGGCGTTCATGTTTACCCGGGCTCCGTTTCTCGTTCTCGCCGCGCTCGGCCTGCTGGCGTCCGCCGCCCGCGCGGAGGAGGAGGCCCAGGTCTCGACCCTCGTGGTCACGGCGCAGCTGGATGACGGCTACCTGCCCGGACGCCTGGACTCGGCCCTGCGCATCGCCGCCGACCTGCGCGATACGCCCCAGTCCGTCGGCGTCGTGTCGGCGCAGCTGATCCGTGACCAGGCCATGCAGTCTATGGCGGATGTCCTTCGGTATGTCCCCGGCGCCACCATCGGCCAGGGAGAGGGACACCGTGACGCCCCCAGCCTGAGGGGCAACGCGTCGACGGCGGATTTCTTCGTCGATGGCGTCCGGGACGACGTCCAGTACTACCGTGACCTCTACAACACCGAGCGGGTCGAGGTTCTGTTGGGCCCTAACGCCATGATTTTCGGCCGCGGCGGCGGGGGCGGGGTGATCAACCGCGTCACCCGTGTCGCCGACGGACGCCGCCATGTGGGTCTCAGCCTCGAAGGCGGCGACTTCGAACATCGCCGGATGGTGGGCGACCTGGGCGCCGCCCTGACGGAGACCGTCTCGGGCCGGGTCAACCTGCTGCACGAGCGCTCGGGAAGCTACCGCGACTTTGTTAATCTCGAGCGCTGGGGGGTCAACCCCTCGGTCACCTACAAGGGGGACGCCGGTCTTGCGGCCACCCTGTCCTATGAGCGGTTCGTCGACGACCGCACCACGGACCGCGGCGGCCCTTCCTTCCAGGGCCTGCCCCTCGCGATCCCGGTCCACGCCTATTTCGGCGATCCTTCGCAGAGCTGGTCGAGAATCGAGGCGGACTCCGTCCGGCTGGCCTTCGATGCGCCGCTCAATGTGGACCTCATGCTTCGTCATCGCACGGTCTGGGGCGCTTATGACAAGGGCTATGGCAATGTCTACGCTTCCGGACCGGCGATCGCCGACGCGCAGGGGAAGGCCTCGACCTATCCGCTGCAGGCCTACCGGAGCTTCACAGACCGGACCAACGTCTTCAGCCAGACGGACCTGGTCTGGGACCTTGGCGCCAACGGGGTCCGTCGCACCCTCGTGGCGGGTTTCGAGGTCGGTCGACAGGAGACCCGCAACCTGCGGGAAACGGGGCGTTTCGGCGGAGCGTCCGGCCCGGTCACTCTGGCGGGCGTCCCTGTCAGCGATCCCACCCGCCGGAATCTGGCCGTCATCTACGCCAACAGCGGGTCGGACGCCCGGAACAAGGGTGTGGTCGATATCGCCGCCGGTTTCGGCCAGCTCCAGGCCGATCTCGGGGCCCGGGTCCAACTGGTCGCCGGGCTGCGCTATGATGTCTTCGCCCTCGACCTGCGGGACGAGCGCGGCTCGGCGACGGGCCGCCGGGACTTCTCCCGCACCGACCGCATCTGGTCACCGCGCCTGGGCGTGATCGTGCGCCCCGTCGAGCCGCTGTCCCTGTATGCAAGCTATTCGGTTTCCAGCCTGCCCGCCTCCGGGGATCAGTTCGCCAGTCTCTCGGCCTCGTCGGAGAGCCTGAAGCCGGAATCCTTCCGCAATCTCGAGGTGGGGTTCAAGATCGACATCGGCCCCCGACTGATGGCGACCGGCGCCGTTTATCAACTCGACCGCGAAAACACCCAGACGCCCGATCCTCTCGTCCCCGGTAGGCTCGTCCAGACCGGCGCCCAGCGCAGCACGGGTCTCGAGCTTGGCCTCAGCGGGAAGGTGACCGACCGTTGGGAGACCGTCGCCACCCTGGCCGTCCAGTCGGCCCGCATCACCCGCCAGACCGCAGCCGCGCCCGCCGGGCGGCGGGCGGCCCTGACGCCGGACTTCACCGCTTCGCTCTGGAACAAGGTCGAGGTCACGCCGCAACTGTCCCTTGGCCTGGGCGTCATTCACCAGAGCAAGATGTACGCCTCGATCTCCAACGCGGTCACCCTGCCGGGCTTCACGCGGGTGGATGGCGCGGTCTTTTTGCGGGTGGGCGAGGACTACCGGCTCCAGCTCAACATCGAAAACCTTGGCGACATCACCTGGAGCCCGACCAGCCATGGCGACAACAATATCCAGCCGGGAGCGCCACGCACCGTGCGCTTGTCCATTTCCCGGGGTTTCTGAGGCGGCGTATTCCGCCCGATGAGCGGCCCGACCGGGCGTCCACCGCCGACGCGATCAGGACGTTTGCCGCCTCGTCACTCCAGAAGCGACCGCAACTCGGAGATGCGCTCCGCCGTCATGCGCGTATCGCACCGGAGCCGGGCGGCCTCCCTTGGTGCGGGATCGGTGGAGACGCCGGCCGCCTCGATGTTGCAGTCGGCGGTCTTCTTGCGAACCCAGGCGCGCTGCATGTCCAGCAGCTGGCCGCGGGCGTCTTCCGGCAGGCTCTTCCAGACGGCGTTGATCTGCTGGTTGGCGAGCTTGTTTTCGGCGACCGCCATCTCGAGATCCGCCTTCTGCGAGGCCTCTGTCTGCTGGGCGGTCTCCGCCTCGGCTGCGGCTTCCTGGGCGGCTCGAGCCTGGTTGGCGTCCTCGATGACGCGACGGGCCAGATGCGCCCCCACGACCTGGCCGATCGCGGTGAATTTGGGCGCTGCGCCTTCCACTTCACCGTAGATCTTGTCTCGCTTGTCCGTGGGCTGGACGCTGTACTCAAGGTCGAAGGTCACCAGATCCGCCGAGCGCTTGAGGCCGGCCTGCTGGAGCAGGCTGTCCGAAGAGGTCATGTCCAGGAGTTTGCGCGTTTGGTCCGCGTCCTGAATCATGGCGAGCGGCATGACGATCTTCGCCGTGCCGGCGCAGAAGCGTTTTGTGCTGTCCGGGTCCTCTTTGGTGGTCCGTATGTCTTCGATCAACACCTTCAGTTCGGCGACCGTCGCCCGGATCTTGGCGGCTGCGGTCATCGCGGTTCCATCCTCGCTGGTCAGCTCGGCTTCGGCTGCCTTTTCGATCTGCTCGCGGACAATCGAAGTGATCACCTCGCGGGAAGATTCACTTGCGCAGTCACCGGCGGCCACGCCGCAGCCTGAAAGAACGGCGCTCAGCGCCAGTACGAAAAGGGGGGTTACGGACTTCATGCTTCTGCACTCCCGGCCATCTTTGCACCGGCAGAGCGTAGAGCGCAGTCGTTAACCGGAGGAGAAGACGGCCGATCAGAGTCCCGGCGTCGCAAGAAACGGCGCCGCGGCGGCGAGGACTACGCCCAGGGCGGCCTCTCGGGAAAGGTTCTGCTCGCGTCTGAGCCGTGACCAGGCCTCGAAGCTGAGGAGGAGGTCCAGGGCCTCGCGGCGCACCGGGTCGCTGCAGGCCGCCCGCAGTTCTGTCAGGAGCACGCCCCGCAGGCTCGCGGTCATCCGAGCGTGGCCCGTCTCCAGGAAGGCCGAGCGATGCCGGTGGGCGCCTGACGCGTGCTTGAAGGGGAAGATCCGCTCGAAAACTTCGGCGCGGCGCCTCGCGATCTCGACCAGGCGCCCATGTTCGTCGTTGGCGACCATGGGCCTTGCGATCAGGTCGGCGAGTTCACCCTCGATGGTCCGGGTCATCTCGGCGTACAGGCTGTCCATGTCCCGGAAGTGACGGAACACCGTTCGCAGGCCGACCTCCGCCCGGGCGGCGACGCGCTCGGCGCCCGGCGCCACCTCACCCTCGCGGGCAAGATCGAGCATAGCGGCGATGATCCGGTCCCGGCTGTCG
>JBJTFE010000224.1:0-7439 GCA_046093265.1 Phenylobacterium sp.
GTCATCCTGCGGACCGCCTGGGTGTTCAGCCCCTGGGGGACCAATTTCGTGCGCACCATGCTGCGGCTGGGTGAGACCCGCGAGACCCTGTCCGTGGTCGACGACCAGCAGGGCTGCCCCACCTCCGCCATCGACATCGCCGCGGCCGTCGGGGCGGTTTGCCGCCGGTTGGCCGGACCGGATCCGGCTCCGTCCGGCGTCTTTCACTTCGTGAATGGCGGCGAGACCACCTGGTTCGGCCTGGCCGCCCGGGTCTTCGATCGCGCCTCAGTTTCGGGACGCAAGGTCCCGGCCCTGACACCCCTCGCATCGTCGGAATGGCCGACGCCGGTCCGCAGGCCGGCGAATTCCCGGCTGGACACGGCGCGGTTCACCCGCACATTCGTTATCGCGCCGCGGCCCTGGACCGAGGCGGCGGATGAGGTGGTCGACCGGCTGTTGCAGTCGGCGGACGGGGGAAGGGCCGGGGCATGAAGGGCATCATCCTGGCGGGCGGCGCCGGCACGCGGCTGCACCCCGCCACCCTGGCGGTGAACAAGCAGCTCCTGCCGATCTACGACAAGCCGATGATCTACTACCCCCTTTCCGTCCTCATGCAGGCGCGGATCCAGGACATACTGATCATCTCCTCGCCGGAGTACCTGGGGAACTACCAGCGCCTGTTCGGCGACGGCTCGCAGTTCGGCCTGCGCATGGCCTACGCCGTCCAGCCCAGTCCCGACGGCCTGGCCCAGGCCTTCCTGATCGGCGAGGACTTCCTGGCCGGCGACCGGGCGGCCCTGGTGCTGGGGGACAACATCTTCCTCGGCGCCGGCATGTCCGGCCTGCTGGACGCCGCCGCATCTCGCGAGACCGGCGCCACCATCTTCGCCTACGAGGTCGAGAAGCCCGAGGCCTACGGGGTGGTCGAGCTGGATTCCACCGGCCGGGCCCTGAGCCTGGAGGAAAAGCCCGCCCGCCCGCGCTCGCGCCAGGCTGTGACCGGCCTCTACTTCTACGACCGCGACGTCGTCGACCTGGCCCGCCAGGTGCGCCCCTCGGCCCGGGGCGAGCTGGAGATCACCGACCTCAACCGCCTCTACATGGAGCGGGGCGACCTCTTCGTGCAGAAGATGGACCGCGGCTTCACCTGGCTGGACACCGGCACCCACGACAGCCTACTGGAGGCCGGCGAGCTGGTCCGCACCCTCCAGAAGCGCCAGGGCCTGCAGATCGCCTGCCTGGAGGAGATCGCCTTCCTCAACGGATTCATCGACGTGGGCCAGGTCCGCCGGGCCGGCGAGGCCCTGTCCAAGACCGCGTACGGCCAGTATCTCCTCGACCTCGCAGGGCGGTGAAGCGCGGCCGGGCTTGGCCGGCGGGCGGTATCGGCGTTAGTCTGCCTCGAAGGACCCCGGGAGGCCGCCCATGAAGATGATCTTCGCCGTGATCAAGCCCAGCCGGCTGGACGCCGTCCTCGAGGCCGTCACCGAGGCCGGGGCGTCCGGCCTTACCGTCACCGAGGTGCGTGGCTACGGCCGCCAGCGGGGCAAGACCGAGGTCTACCGGGGCGCCGAGTACGAGGTGAAGCTCCTGCCTAAGGTCAAGCTGGAGATCGCCGTCCCCACCGACATCGCCGACGCAGTGGTCGAGGCCGTCACCCGAAGCGCCAACACCGGCAAGATCGGCGACGGCAAGATCTTCGTCATGGACCTCGAGAAAGCCCTGCGCATCCGCACCGGCGAAGCCGACGCCGCGGCGATTTCCGGCTAGCCAGGCGGACCCAACGCCCTCGAGGTGCTCGCCTGCGTCCTCCCGGCACAGGGCCCTCCTGCGCGGACCAAGCCCGAAGGGGTCCATCTCATCCTCTTTAGCTTCTGTAATGTATAGCAAGAAACGGTCCTAAGCCGCACCCGAAGCGGGGCTGGCGAATGCCGCTGAGCGCGGCGTCAATCCGATGGCAGAAACATAGTTTCCAATAGAAACAATGTTGCCATTCAGGCTCGGGTCTGCTAACGGGAGGTGTTCCTACCCTTTTCGAAACACTCGAGGCGTACGATGAAGACCCAGATCACGGAGCTGTTCGGGATCGAGCATCCGATCATCCAGGGCGGCATGCATTATGTCGGCTTCGCCGAAATGGCCGCCGCCGTCTCAAATGCGGGCGGTCTCGGCCTCATCACGGGCCTCACGCAACGGACGCCCGAACTGCTGGCTGCGGAGATCGCGCGGTGCAAGTCGATGACCGACAAGCCCTTCGGCGTGAACCTGACCTTCCTGCCCTCCGTCACCCCGCCCGACTATCCCGGTTACGTGAAGGCCATCATCGACAGCGGGGTCAAGGCGGTCGAAACGGCCGGTAACAACCCCCAGAAGTGGCTTCCCGCGCTGAAAGAGGCCGGAATCAAAGTCATCCACAAGTGCACCAGCGTCCGGCATGCGCTCAAGGCCGAGGCCATCGGATGCGACGCGGTCAGTGTCGACGGGTTCGAATGCGGCGGTCATCCCGGGGAAGACGACGTCCCGAACTTCATCCTCCTGCCCCGGGCGGCGGAGGAGCTGAAGGTTCCCTTCGTCGCATCCGGCGGGATGGCGAACGGCGCCCAGCTGGTGGCCGCCCTGGCCCTCGGAGCCGGTGGCATCAACATGGGCACCCGCTTCATCGCCACCCGGGAGGCGCCGGTCCACGAGAACGTCAAGCGTGCGATCGTCGCCGCCTCCGAGCTGGACACCCGGCTGATCATGCGCCCCCTCCGGAACACCGAACGTGTTTTGAACAACGCCGCGGTCGCGAGGCTTCTCGTAAAGGAACGGGAGATGGGCTCCAGGCTGACCTTCGCAGACATCGCCGAGGAGGTGGCCGGGGTCTATCCGCGCATCATGATTGACGGCGACATGGACGCTGGTGGCTGGTCCTGCGGCATGGTCGCGGGACTGATCCACGACATCCCCACCTGCAAGGCGCTGATCGACGGCATCATGGCCGAGGCTGAGGCCATTATCCGCCAGCGTCTGGGCGGTCTGCTCGTGACTGCCTGAGGTCAGGGCCTCCCCCTGAGCGATATGGTCACCATCCGCGAGTCACCCGACGACGACAATGTCCGGGTAGTGGGTCATGCCGGGACCTAAGACGCAGTCTTCGTGAAGCACATGCCGGTTTTCGACAGCCGATCGTCCGGAATCCGGAGGTAACCCCGCCCCCCCCCAAACGCCAGCTCATCGCGTTCAATGAGTGTGAATGGGCCCTTGCAGCCCTTCTCCCAGAGGAAGCGGCGCCTCGCCTCAGAGCGCCAGACGATAACCGCCGCCCTCCGTGAGGATCAGCCGACCGCTGGCGGGGTCGCTCTCGATCTTCTGGCGAAGTCTGTACACATGGGTCTCCAGGGTGTGGGTTGTGACCCCGGCGTTGTAGCCCCAGACCTCTGAAAGGAGCTCCTCCCGTGGGACCGGCTTGTCTCCGGCCCTATAGAGGTACTTCAGGATGTTGGTTTCCTTCTCGGTCAGGCGGACCTTCTTGCCAGCGCTGTCCATGAGCACTTTCGCCGACGGCCAGAACTCGAAAGGACCCAGGCGAAAAACCGCATCCTCCGAATGCTCGTGGCTTCGCAGTTGCGCCCGGATCCGGGCCTGGAGCACCGCAAGTCGGAAAGGCTTGATCACATAGTCGTTCGCGCCGGCGTCAAGGCCGCCCACCGTATCGCTCTCCGAATCGGCCGCCGTCAGCATGATCACCGGGCACGAAACCTGCTGAGCTCTGAGCTGACGACATACCTCCCGGCCGTTGGTATCGGGCAGATCAATATCCAGCAGGATCAGGTCCGGCCTGGACTCCAGGGCTGTCCGGACACCCGTGGCGCCATCCCCGGCCTGAAGGACAGAGAATTCCCCCTCTGCGCCCAGCAGGTCGGCCAGCTCGGACCGCAGGTCGTCATTGTCGTCGATTATGAGAAGGGTCTTGGGTTGAGCCATGCGCCGGAACATGCACCCTGAGGGCGGTTTTCGCCAAGCGTTCTGATGACGAGGGACAGGGTGACGTCATGATCTTTACAGCGACATCGGACGGCATGCTGGAGATCGATGGCAGGGTGGTCCCCTGCGTTCTTGGCCGGTCGGGCGTCCTGCCGGCGGCGGACAAGCGCGAGGGCGATGGCGCATCGCCCCTCGGCGTCTGGCCGCTCAGGCGGGTCCTCTACCGGCCGGACCGGGAGCCGAAGCCCGCGACCGGGCTTCCGGTCGCGGCCCTGAAACCCGAGGACGGCTGGTGCGATGCGCCGGGCGATCCCGCCTACAATCGCCCGGTCCGCCTGCCCTATCCGGCCAGCGCCGAAAGGATGTGGCGCGAAGACCGGGTCTATGACCTGGTTGTCATCCTCGGCCATAACGACGATCCGCCAGTCAGCCCCATGGGATCGGCCATCTTCCTGCACCTTGTTCAGCCGGACGGATCTCCCACCGCAGGGTGCGTAGCGTTGCGCAGGACAGACATGCTCGAACTTCTGGCCAAGGCCCGACCTGGCGACGCCCTCGCGATCCTGCCAGCCACGCCCCTGTAGGTGTTCCGCGATAGTAGATCTAATTGACGGGCGCTGCACGGTCTCCGAACAGGGCCGATCCCACCCGGACGCTGGTGGCGCCGAAGGCGATGGCGGTCTCAAAGTCCCCGCTCATGCCCATGGACAACTTCGTCAGGCCATTCCGTTCGGCGATCTTCGCCAGAAGGGCGAAGTGAGGCCCCGGGGGCTCACCGGCTGGCGGGATGCACATGAGACCTTCCACCGGCAGGCCGAATTCACCGCGGACCCGGTCGAGGAAGGCGTCGGCCTCCCGGGGCGCCGCCCCGGCCTTCTGGGGCTCCTCGCCTGTGTTCACCTGGACATAAAGACGCGGCAGCCGGCCCTGGCGGTCCGCCGCCTCGCGAAGCGCCTGCGCCAGCTTCTCCCGGTCGAGGGTCTCGATCACGTCGAAGAGGGCGATGGCGTCCCGGGCCTTGTTTGTCTGGAGCGGCCCGATCAGGCGCAGTTCAAGCCCGGAGCGACGGCCCTCCCACCGGGCGGCGGCCTCCTGGACGCGGTTCTCGCCGAACACCTTCTGGCCGGCGGCGAGCACCGGGGCGATGGCCTCCCAGGGCTGCTGTTTCGAGACTGCGGTCAGGACGATGTCTGCAGGGTCACGGCCCGCCGCCTGCGCTGCGGCGGCGATTCGGGATAGGATGGCGTCGAGAGCGGGAGAAGCGGACATTTCGGGTTTCTGGACGGTCAGGCGGACTGCGGCCTTCCTAGGTCGCCGGCGGCCCCGGGGGAAGAGGGCGCCGCCGCCCCTGCTGGTGTTCACCGACCCGGACCGCACGCCCGATCCCGTCGCGCTTGCCCTTAGCCTGCCGCGCGGGACCGGACTGGTGTACCGCGCCTTCGGGGCGCCGGACAGGCTGGCGACGGCGCGCGCGCTGGCCACCATCGCACGTCGCAGAGGCCTGGTCCTTCTCATTGGCGCGGATGTGGGCCTCGCCGCCCGGATCGGCGCTGCGGGTCTTCACCTTCCGGAGCGGCTCGCCGGACGGGCTCCACGACTTCGGCGGCAGGGGTGGATAATCACCGCCGCGGCGCACACCCCCCGGGCGGCGCGGCGTACGGGTGTCGACGCCATCATCTTATCGGCGGTCTTTCCTTCGGCGTCACCCTCTGCGGGTGCACCGGTCGGCTCGCTGCGATTCGCCCTGATCGCCCGGGCGTCTGCGGTCCCGACCTACGCCTTGGGCGGCGTCAGCGACAAGACCGCAGGACACTTGCGCCTGACCCTAGCCGCCGGGCTTGCGGGCGTCGGGCTTGGATCGACCCGCTTCGGTCGGGATAAGGGGATCAGAACTTGAAGGCTGTCTCGAGACGGACGCGCGGCGCCGGCGGCTGCGGGACGATCTTGCGCCACGCCTCAGGCTGCCCCTCACCATCCCCCATGGACACCGCGCCCCCAATCTGAAGGCTGGGCGATACGCGGAAATAGGCCCCCGCCCTGACATCCGTCCAGTCCGGCTCGCGAGTCTTCGGGGCCTCGACATTGACCGTCATGCCCCAGCGGCCCTTGCGCGCATCCCAGGTCAACGACGTGCCGCCTGTGGGGGTGGCGACCTGGTCGACACGGACCGTGAAATCCTCGACCTTCCGTGCCGAATCCGCGTGGGCCGACCAGCCCGCGCCCGCGAGCATGGCCCCGCTCAGAGCAGCGGCAAGACGACGGAATCTCGCGCGGCGGACGAACACTCGGAACTCACCATCAAGACTTGGGGCTGTCTGACAGCCAACTACGCCCGAAATAGGGTGCTGGGATCATCTAGGGTCACGTGGTCGCCCCGGTCAACCACCACAGGGGTCGGAATTCAGGAATCTGGATCGGCCTGTGGCGGTGGAGACACGTGATTCCTGTTTGGCCCGCGACCTTGGGTTGATATAGAGGGCGCGGCGCGGGGTGGCGCTGGTTTGCGCCGCGGGCGTGGACTTCAAGTTTGGAGCGGTGCGAATGCCGTCGGATACAGGTGTCCTGAAGACGGGTCTCATAGCGGGCTTGGCCATCGCTGCTGCGGTGTCGCTCGGCGCCTGCGCGTCGAACAGGGCGGCCAAGACCTTCGAGGGCAAAGCCCCCGCCGGCTTCAACCCCCTCGGCGTGTTCGAGGGCGGCAGGTCCGGGACCGAAGAGCCGGTTATCTCCGTGAACGGTTATCTGTGGCGGGCCGCCCTGGACACCCTGTCCTTCATGCCCCTGGCGTCTGCGGACCCCTATGGCGGCGTGATCATCACCGACTGGTACGTGAACCCCGAGAAGCCGGGAGAACGGTTCAAGGCGACCGTCTACATCCTGGACAGCCGTCTGCGGGCCGATGGGCTGAATGTCGCCCTGTTCCGCCAGGTCCGGGACGGTTCGGGCGCCTGGACCGACGCCGAGATCAATCCCCAGACCGAAATCGATCTAGAGAATGCGATCCTGACGCGGGCGCGTCAGGTCCGACTTTCGAACGTTCCCGGCTGAACCCCGGCGCGCGCTCCGACCCTCCAGGACCCGCTTACCCGACCTGAATGGCCGGACCGCGCCCCGGGGCCGGTCCGCGCCTCCCCTGCGACCTGATCCGACGGTAAGCCCGCCATGACCCGATACAACCCGAAAGAGACCGAACCGAAGTGGCGCCGCGCCTGGGAGGCGGCGGACGCCTTCCGCGCCGGGCCGCCTGATCCGTCCCGGCCGAAGTACTATGTGCTGGAGATGTTCCCCTATCCGTCGGGGCGCCTGCACATGGGCCATGTGCGCAACTACGCCCTTGGCGACGTCATCGCCCGCTACAAGCGCGCCCGGGGCTTCAATGTCCTGCACCCCATGGGCTGGGACGCCTTCGGCCTGCCCGCCGAGAACGCCGCCATGGAGCGGGGCGTCGATCCCAAGGCCTGGACCTACGACAACATCGCCCGGATGCGCAG
>JBJTFE010000225.1:0-3310 GCA_046093265.1 Phenylobacterium sp.
GCAGTTGTGGCGGCCGAGGTGATCGTGATGCCGCGCTCCTGCTCCTGCTCCATCCAGTCCATGGTGGCCGCGCCGTCATGGACCTCGCCAATCTTGTGGCTCTTGCCGGTGTAGAACAGGATCCGCTCTGTCGTCGTCGTCTTGCCCGCGTCGATGTGGGCCATGATACCGAAGTTACGGTAATCTTCGATCTTGTGGGTGCGGGGCATCGCGGGCGCTCGGTTTGAGGGGCGTCGGTGTCTTGCAAGAACGGCGCGGGCGGTCTTTGGGGAACCACCCGCGCCGGTGAACTCAGGCTTGTGCGGGGCTTACCAGCGGTAGTGCGAGAACGCCCGGTTGGCTTCCGCCATCTTGTGGGTGTCTTCGCGCTTCTTCACTGCGGTGCCCCGGTTGGAGGCGGCGTCGAGAAGTTCGCCAGCGAGCTTTTCCGTCATGGTGTTCTCGCCGCGCTTGCGGGCGGCGGTCACGAGCCAGCGGATC
The DNA here is from genome assembly GCA_046093265.1 of Phenylobacterium sp. Taxonomy (GTDB): domain Bacteria; phylum Pseudomonadota; class Alphaproteobacteria; order Caulobacterales; family Caulobacteraceae; genus Phenylobacterium. The sequence continues at coordinate 481 of JBJTFE010000225.1, forward strand.
GCCAGGGCCTTGCGGCGGTCAGGGCGGACCTCCACGGGGACCTGATAGGTGGCGCCCCCGACCCGGCGCGAGCGGACCTCGATGCCGGGAGCGACGTTGTCGAGGGCGGCGTGGAAGGTTTCCAGGGGCCCCTGGTCCTTGCGCTTGGCCTCAAGTATGTCGAAGGCGCCATAGAGGATGTTCTCGGCGACCGCCTTCTTCCCCTCGTACATGACGTAGTTCATGAACTTTGTGACGGTGAGGTCTCCGAACTTCGGATCCGGCAGGACTTCACGTTTCTCGGCGCGACGGCGGCGGGACATGGACTCGTCTCCTTACTTCGGACGCTTGGCGCCGTAGAGCGAACGGCGCTGCTTGCGGTCCTTCACCCCCTGGGTGTCGAGAACGCCGCGCAGGATGTGGTAGCGGACGCCCGGAAGGTCCTTCACCCGGCCGCCGCGGATAAGCACCACCGAGTGCTCCTGCAGGTTGTGGCCTTCGCCGGGGATGTAGCAAACCGCCTCGATGCCAGTGGTCAGGCGGACCTTGGCCACCTTCCGGAGGGCCGAGTTCGGCTTCTTCGGGGTCGTCGTGTACACGCGCGTACAGACGCCGCGACGCTGGGGGCACCCCTTGAGGGCCGGGACCTTGTTCCGCGAAGGCTTGTCTTGCCTGGGCTTGCGGATGAGCTGGTTGACTGTTGGCATCTATTCTCTGCTCTGGAGGCGTGTGCCGTTGGGCCGGGGCGCCTCATTGGGGGTTCCGAAAAAAAACGATCTCGCTTCCGCGGCCGGGACCTCTGAACGCAAAAACACGCCGGCGCGACCTGGATCGCTCCGACGGGTCCGCCGAGGTTCACGGGAACTGCGGCCGTTCATCGGTGACCGGAGCGACTCCCCCCGGCCTCGAAAGAGCGCGGTTCATACTCGCATGCCCCGCCGCCGTCAACGCCAGCGGCCGGCGGAGGCGCGATCCTGGTCAGTCGAAGATGTCGAAGATGTCGAAGCGCTTCTTTTTCTTCTTCCAGTGGTCGTCGTCGTCCCACTTGTAACTGCGCCGGCCCTCATCGTACGGGTGGCGCCGAACCCATTCCTGCGGATCCCGCCGGAAGGCGTCGGCTTCGCGTTCGAGGGACTGTCGGGCGCGGCCCTGGTCATCGGATTCGTCACGGACGGCGCCCAGGACCTTCTCGAGTTCGCCCCGATCCATCCAGATCCCCCGGCAGGACGGACACATGTCCAGTTCGACGCTCGACCGGGACACGGTCTGCATGGAGGTGTTGCAGTTTGGGCAAAGCAGCAGCGGCATGGGTGTCTCCGTTATACCCCCACCCCATGTGGGAAGCTCCCGCCGGATCACAACCACGCATGAAGAAGGGGCGGCCCCGACCCGCGGAACCGCCCCTCGATCTGCCTGGGATGATCCTGGGACCTAGAGGCCCAGCCCCTCCTCCTCCGCCTCAACCGCGATCACCTCGGGAAGCGGCTCCATCGCCTCCTCCCGGCTGGCGCTGAGGGCGGCGTCGCGGCGAGCTGCGACCCGCTGCAGGCCGCGCAGGAACGAACCCGTACCCGCCGGGATCAGCCGGCCGACGATCACGTTCTCCTTCAGGCCCTCCAGGGTGTCGGTCTTGCCCTGGACCGAGGCCTCGGTCAGCACGCGGGTGGTCTCCTGGAAGGAGGCCGCGCTGATGAAGCTGCGGGTCTGGAGCGAGGCCTTGGTGATGCCGAGTAGGACGGGCTGGGTCACCGCGGGACGACCGCCGCGGGCTTCTGCCTTGGCGTTCTCCTCCATGATCTCCGTCATGTCGAGGTGGTCGCCCTTGAGCAGGCCGGTGTCGCCAGGCTCCAGGATTTCGCCCTTCTGCAGCATCTGACGAACGATGGTCTCGATGTGCTTGTCGTTGATCGGCACGCCCTGCAGTCGGTAGACCTCTTGAATCTCGTCCACGAGGAACTCCGCCAGGGCCTCGATGCCCTGGATCCGCAGGATGTCGTGCGGATCGGGGTTACCGTCGATGAGGTACTCGCCCTTGCGGATCACGTCGCCCTCGTGGACGGCGATGTGCTTGCCCTTGGGGATGAGGAACTCGACCGCTTCGCCGCCATCCTCGGGCGTGATCTTGATCCGCCGCTTGTTCTTGTAGTCACGTCCGAACTCGACCCGGCCGTCCATTTCGGCGATGACGGCGCAGTCCTTCGGCCGGCGGGCCTCGAACAGTTCTGCAACGCGAGGCAGACCGCCGGTGATATCGCGGGTCTTGGCGCTCTCGGTGGACATCCGGGCGAGGACTTCGCCGGGACGGATTTCGTCGCCGTCGCCCATGGAGAGGATGGCGCCCACCGGCAGCAGGTAACGGGCCTCGCCGCCGTTGGCGAGCCGGCGGTAGGCGCCGGTCTCGTCGAGCACCGCCATGGCGGGGCGCAGGTCGCCGCCTTTGGCGGAGGCGCGCCAGTCCACGACCACGCGGTTGGAAATGCCGGTGGCTTCATCGGCCTCTTCGCGGAAGGAAACGTTCTCGACCAGGTCCTCGAAGCGGACGCGGCCGCCGACTTCGGTGATGATGGGCGTGGAGTAGGGATCCCACTCCGCCAGCCGTTCGCCACGCTTGACCTTCCCGCCGTCCTTGATCTTCAGGCGGGCGCCGTAGGGCGGCTTATAGGTCTCGCGGTCCTTTCCGTCGACCTGGACGCTGAGCACGAGGTTGCGGCTCATGCAGATAAGGGCGCCGTCCGGGGCCACCACCGTGGCGCCGCCGGTGATGCGGACAACGCCCGCGCTTCCGGCCTCGAAGAAAGACTGCTCGGCCACCTGAGCGGTGCCGCCGATGTGGAAGGTCCGCATGGTCAGC
>JBJTFE010000226.1:0-2182 GCA_046093265.1 Phenylobacterium sp.
CTACGCGCCCTTCGGCCACTGGAAGACCCTGACCTTCATCGCCGCCCTGCGCTGCGACCGCATCGAAGCGCCCTTCGTGCTCGACGGGCCGATCAACGGCCAGGCCTTCCGGCTCTATGTCGAGACACAGCTGGCTCCCACTCTCAGACCCGGCGACGTGGTGGTGATGGACAACCTCGGCAGCCACAAGGGAAAGGCCGCAAGGGCCGCCATCCGAAGCCGCGGCGCTCATCTGCTCTTCCTGCCGGCCTACAGCCCGAACCTGAACCCCATCGAGCAGGTCCTCGCCAAGCTCAAGCACCTCATGCGCAAGTCCCAGCCCAGAGGCGTCGAGGCCGCGTGGCGAACGGCCGGACAAATCCTCGAACGCTTCACACCAAACGAATGCGCCAACTCCCTCGTCACCGCAGGATACGGTTCTGTCTAACCGCGGTCCGCTCTAACCCAGCTTTCGCCGGAAGAGATTATTGAGACGCTCCCAGTGCCGCTCGGCCGCGGCCTTGTCGTAGACCGGGCGCAGGGGGAAGGCGAAGCCGTGCTTCGTGCCGGGATAGACCTCGACCTCGGCGTCGACCCGGTCGGCCTTCAGGGCTTCGGACAGGGCCGCGATCGTCTCCGGCGGCGCCCAGACATCTTCCTCCGCGCAGGCGAAGTAATACTCGGCGCGACCCTCGCGCGCAGTCCGGTGCGGGCTGTCCGGGGCCTCGGTGACCAGGTGGGTTCCGTAGATGGAAGCGGCGGCCAGCACCCGCTCCGGGTGACGGGCGGCCAGGCTGGCGGCGTAGCGGCCGCTCATGCAATAGCCCACCGTCCCGACCCGGCTGTCATCGGCCGCCGGATCCGCCGAGGCGAAAGCCAGCAGGCCTTCGGCGTCGGACATGACGAGGTCGATGTCCAGGCTGTTCATGAGCTGGAACATCTGCTTCCGGGCGGGATGGTCCGGGTCAGGAGGGATGGGGCCAAGCTCCATCACGCCTGCCCGGTAATAGAGGTTGGGCAGCATCACGTAGTAACCGCTGCTGGCCAGCCTCCGGGCCATGTCGCGGAGCTCCTCGCGGATCGCCGGGGCGTCCATGAAGAAGAGGATCACAGGGTGCGGGCCGCCGCGCTCAGGGTGGACGACGAAGGTCGTCGTGGCCCCGTCCCGGGCGGCGATTTCGACCTGGCTCTCGATCATGACAGGCTCCGGATACGGTGGTCAGGGGATCAGTACGCAGGACCTGGCCAGGGAAGTTCGTGTTAGCTCCCGACGTCGTGCGAAGATCTGCATGGCCCCGGTTGTCGGGTCGCGACTGACCTGCCACTCGCCAAGATCCCGGTAGCGGGTCATCAGGAGCAGGCGCCTTGCGTCCAGGCTGCGGTCGACCTCCGTTTCCTCGGCGAGGAAAAGACCAAAGATCCGGGCGTCGAAGCGCGACTCGAAGTCCGGCCAGGCCTCTACGGACAGGGAGACGAACTCGTCCACGGCGCCCGCGTCGATATTGAACCAGTTGTGGACATAGACACCGCCCGGCCGGGGATGCGCGCCCTCGGCCGGCCGAGCCGTGGGCGCGAGCCGGGTCCTCAGAACTGAAACGGCGCCCGCGACGCGTGTCGCCGCAAGGGCGGCTTCACCCTCCAGTTCGGGAAACAGGGCCAGGACCGTGTTTGACGCGAACCCAAGCAGCGGCGAGAAGACCGCTACAGGCGGAACCGGGGTCTGCTTGAGATGTGCAGCTGTTCCGGACACGGCGTCGCCCGCCCGCCCGACTGTGATCTCCAGATAATCGAACATGGCTTCTCCCGAGCCAGGGTCTGCCGATTCCTCATCCGCTAACGGCTTGAACCTGCGTTCAAGCCGCGGTGGAAGCAAGGCGGAATCCGGCGCAGCTCAGAAGTTCGCCCTTTGGGAGATTCCACCATCGACGACCATGTTGATGCCTGTGGTGAAGGCGGATCGCGGACTGCACAGGAAGACGGTCGCCGCGGCGATTTCCTCAGGCGTCGCCATGCGTCCCGTGGGATTCCGCTTCAGCGTCTGCTCGAAAAAGGCGGGCGCGGCGGCCTTCACATTCGCCCATACCCCGCCCTCAAAGAAAACCGTACCGGGTGAAACGACATTGCAGCGCAGACCCTTGCTTGCACCTTCACGGGCTACGCCCTTGGCGAAGTGGATCTGCGCCGCCTTCATCGCGCCGTAGGC
>JBJTFE010000227.1:0-9430 GCA_046093265.1 Phenylobacterium sp.
CTCATGCAGATAAGGGCGCCGTCCGGGGCCACCACCGTGGCGCCGCCGGTGATGCGGACAACGCCCGCGCTTCCGGCCTCGAAGAAAGACTGCTCGGCCACCTGAGCGGTGCCGCCGATGTGGAAGGTCCGCATGGTCAGCTGGGTGCCCGGTTCGCCGATCGACTGGGCGGCGATCACACCGACCGCCTCGCCGATGTTCACCGGCGTACCGCGGGCCAGGTCTCGACCGTAGCAGGCGGCGCAGACGCCGAGCTTGGCCTCGCAGGTCAGCACGGAGCGCACGCGCACGGACTGCACGCCCGCACCCTCGACCACCTCGATCATGTCTTCATCGAAGTAGGCGTCCGCCGGCACAATCACCTCTCCGGTATCAGGATGTCGGACATCCTCGGCGGAATGACGCCCAAGAATCCGGGCGCCCAGCGAGACGAGAACGTCGCCGCCCTCGACCACCGCCCTCAGGGTGATGCCTCGGCTGGTCCCGCAGTCTTCCTCGTTGATGATGCAGTCCTGCGCCACGTCCACCAGACGCCGGGTCAGATAGCCCGAGTTCGCCGTCTTGAGGGCGGTGTCGGCGAGCCCCTTACGGGTGCCGTGGGTGGAGTTGAAGTACTCCTGAACCGTCAGGCCTTCCTTGAAATTCGAGATGATCGGGGTCTCGATGATCTCGCCGGAGGGCTTGGCCATCAGGCCGCGCATCCCGCCCAGTTGCTTCATCTGAGCCTGGGAGCCCCGGGCGCCGGAGTTGGCCATCATGAAGATGGAGTTGATCTCCCCTTCCCGTCCCGTCTTGTCCTTCTCGGCGGTCGAGATCTCGGCCATCATGGCGTCTGCGACGCGATCCGTGGCCTTGGCCCAGGCGTCGACGACCTTGTTGTACTTTTCACCCTTGGTGATGAGGCCGTCGGCGTACTGCTGCTCGTACTCCTCGGCCAGCTTGCGGGTTTCTTCAACGATCGGTTTCTTCCGCTGCGGAATGATGATGTCGTCCTTCCCGAAGGAGATGCCGGCCTTGGCCGCTTCGCGGAAGCCCAGCCCCATCATCTGGTCCGCGAAGATCACCGTCGCCTTCTGACCGCAGTGCCGATAGACGGTCTCGATCAGGTTCCCGATTTCCTTCTTGGTGAGGTTCTTTTCCAGAAGACGGTGGCCCACGGCGGGGTGTTGCGGGAACAGGGCGACGATCTTCATCCTTCCGGGTGTGGTGTCGATCACCTTGCGGACGAGGTTTCCGTCGGCGTCCATCTCGACATGGCGGGCTTTGATCTTGCTGTGAAGAGTCACCACGCCAGCGTCGAGGGCGGCGTCGATCTCGCCCAGGTCAGCGAACAGCTTACCCTCTCCGGGCTCGCCATCCTTGGCCAGGGAAAGGTAGTAAAGGCCCAGGACGATGTCCTGCGACGGCACGATGATCGGGCGGCCGTTGGCGGGCGACAGGATGTTGTTGGTCGACATCATCAGCACCCGCGCCTCCAGCTGGGCCTCGAGGCTCAGCGGGACGTGGACGGCCATCTGGTCGCCGTCGAAGTCGGCGTTGAAAGCGGCGCAAACCAGCGGGTGAAGCTGGATGGCCTTGCCTTCGATCAGCTTGGGCTCGAAGGCCTGGATGCCCAGGCGGTGCAGGGTCGGCGCCCGGTTCAGCAGGACCGGATGTTCGCGGATCACCTCGTCCAGGATGTCCCAGACAGCCGGCTGCTCACGCTCCACCATGCGCTTGGACTGCTTGACCGTCCCGGACAGCCCCTTGGCGTCGAGACGGGCGTAGATGAAGGGCTTGAACAGCTCCAGGGCCATCTTCTTGGGCAGGCCGCACTCGTGCAGCTTCAGCTCCGGGCCGACCACGATGACCGAACGGCCCGAATAGTCGACGCGCTTGCCCAGCAGGTTCTGGCGGAATCGGCCCTGCTTTCCCTTCAGCATGTCGGCCAGCGACTTCAGGGGCCGCTTGTTGGCGCCGGTGATGACCCGGCCGCGACGGCCGTTGTCGAAAAGGGCGTCCACCGCCTCCTGAAGCATCCGCTTTTCGTTGCGGATGATGATGTCCGGCGCCCGCAGCTCCATCAGGCGCTTCAGACGGTTGTTCCGGTTGATCACCCGGCGGTAGAGGTCGTTCAGGTCCGACGTCGCAAAGCGACCGCCGTCCAGGGGCACCAGGGGGCGCAGTTCCGGCGGGATGACAGGGATGACTGACAGAATCATCCACTCCGGCTTGTTCTTGCTCTCGATAAAGCTCTCGATGAGCTTCAGACGCTTGGACGTCTTCTTGAGCTTCATTTCGGAGGTGGTCGTGAGGAGGTCCTCACGCAGCTTGTCGGCTTCCTTGGGCAGGTCGATGGCCTTCAGCAGACCCTGAACGGCCTCGGCGCCGATCTCGGCGGTGAAGCTGTCGTCGCCGAACTCCTCCTGGTAGCGAAGGTAATCGTCTTCCGACAGCAACTGGTGCAGCTTCAGAGCCGTCAGGCCGGGCTCGGTGACGATGTAGTATTCAAAGTACAGGACCCGCTCGATGTCCTTCAGGGCCATGTCCAGCATCATGGCGATGCGGCTGGGCAGGGACTTCAGGAACCAGATATGGGCGACCGGGCTGGCCAGCTCGATGTGGCCCATGCGCTCGCGACGGACCCGCGCGAGGGTGACCTCGACGCCGCACTTCTCGCAGATGATCCCCTTGTACTTCATCCGCTTGTACTTGCCGCAGAGACACTCGTAGTCCTTAGTTGGACCGAAGATGCGGGCGCAGAACAGGCCGTCACGTTCCGGCTTGAACGTCCGGTAGTTGATGGTCTCGGGCTTCTTGATCTCGCCGAAGGACCACGACCGGATCTTTTCCGGGCTGGCGAGGGCGATGCGGATGCGGTCGAAGGTCGGAGCGGCCTGGACCGGATTGAAGATATTCAGGACTTCCTGGTTCATGGTCTTTCCAGTTCGTCAGAGATTCCGAAATCGGGACAGGAGGGGCTGACGGCCCCTCCCCCCGCGCAGCGACGGGAGGCGCTGGGGCCTCAGGTGTTTTCGAGCTCCACATTGAGGCCGAGGGAGCGCATCTCCTTGACGAGAACGTTGAAGCTCTCGGGGATCCCCGCCTCGAAGGTGTCGTCACCGCGGACAATGGACTCGTAGACCTTGGTCCTTCCAGCCACGTCGTCGGACTTCACCGTCAGCATCTCCTGCAGAGTGTAGGCGGCGCCATAGCCCTCGAGGGCCCAGACCTCCATCTCTCCGAAGCGCTGGCCGCCAAACTGGGCCTTGCCGCCCAACGGTTGCTGAGTGACGAGCGAATACGGCCCGATCGAGCGCGCATGGATCTTGTCATCGACAAGGTGGTGCAGCTTCAGCATGTAGATGTAGCCAACGGTGACGGGGCGCTTGAATTGCTCGCCCGTCTGGCCATCATAAAGGATCGACTGGCCCGAGCGGGACAGGCCGGCCTGCTCCAGAAGCGTCTCGATGTCTTCGATGTGCGCCCCGTCAAACACCGGGGTGGCGAACGGAACCCCGTTTGACAGGTTCCGCGCCAGCTCGATCAGCTCTTCATCCGTTTCAGGAAGTTCCTGGTCGGGCCCGTAGATCCCGCGCAGATGGTCGATCAGCGCCTGGCGCTGGCCGCCGTTGCGCCAGGCCTCGAGAACCTCCGCGATCTGGCGTCCAAGACCCGCCGAGGCCCAGCCAAGGTGGGTTTCAAAGATCTGGCCGACATTCATTCGGCTGGGCACCCCGAGCGGGTTCAGAACGATGTCGACGTTACGTCCGTCCTCCAGATACGGCATGTCTTCGATAGGGAGGATCTTGGAGATAACCCCCTTGTTTCCATGCCTGCCGGCCATCTTGTCGCCGGGCTGCAGCTTGCGCTTCACCGCGACGAACACCTTGACCATTTTCATCACGCCCGGAGGCAGCTCGTCGCCGCGCTTGAGCTTTTCGACCTTGTCGTCGAAGCGACGGTCGAGGCGCTTGCGCGCCTCGTCGAACTGGCGGCGCATGGCCTCCAGCTCGCCCATGGCCTTCTCGTCCTCCAGAGCGATCTGCCACCAGAGACCCGGCGCGACCTCGGCGAGCTTTTCCGCCGTAATCTCGCCCCGAGCGATGCCCTTCGGCCCCGAAACGGCGACCTTACCCGTCAGCAGACTGCGCAGACGGGTGGTCATATTGCGGTTCAGGATGGCGAATTCATCGTCCCGGTCCTTGCCTAGGCGCTCGATCTCATCCCGCTCAATGGCCTGGGCGCGCTCGTCCTTGTCGACGCCATGGCGGTTGAAAACGCGCACTTCAACCACAGTACCTGCGACGCCCGGCGGCAGACGCAGGGAGGTGTCACGAACGTCCGAGGCCTTCTCGCCGAAGATGGCGCGGAGCAGTTTCTCCTCCGGAGTCATCGGGCTTTCGCCCTTCGGCGTTACCTTTCCGACGAGGATGTCGCCGGGCAGGACCTCGGCGCCAATGGCCACGATTCCCGCCTCGTCGAGGTTGCGCAGGGCCTCCTCGCCGACATTCGGGATGTCGCGGGTGATTTCCTCCGGCCCGAGCTTGGTGTCGCGGGCCATGACCGCGAACTCCTCGTTGTGGATCGAGGTGAATACGTCGTCGAGCACAATGCGCTCGGAGATCAGGATGGAGTCCTCGAAGTTGTAGCCGTTCCAGGGCATGAAGGCGACGAGGACGTTCCGGCCAAGCGCCAGCTCGCCAAGATCCGTCGAGGGTCCGTCAGCAATGACGTCTCCCGACGCGACCTGGTCTCCCACCTGCACCAGGGGACGCTGGTTGATGCATGTCGAGGTGTTGGAACGCTGGAACTTCTGAAGCCGGTAGATATCCACGCCCGACTTGGAAGGATCGGTCTCATCCGTGGCGCGGATGACGATGCGGGTGCCGTCAATTTGCTCGACGACCCCCGCGCGGCGGGCCACGACTACGGCGCCGGAATCCACCGCCACCACGCTTTCCATACCCGTACCCACCAGCGGTGCGTCCGACTGTATCAGCGGCACCGCCTGCTTTTGCATGTTGGAACCCATCAGGGCGCGGTTGGCGTCGTCATTCTCCAGGAACGGAATAAGAGAGGCCGCAACCGACACGATCTGTTTCGGCGAAACGTCCATCAGGTCGACGTCCGCCTTCGGAAGGAGAGAGGGCTCCCCGTTGATCCGACCGGGCACGAGATCCTCGGCAATCTCTCCATCTTCAAGCTTGATGTTCGCCTGGGCGATGACGTGCTTGGCCTCCTCCATGGCGGACATGTAGACCACGTCGTCCGTGATCTTGCCGTCCTTCACACGACGGTAGGGGCTTTCGATGAAGCCGTACTTGTTGACCACAGCGTGGGTGGCCAGTGAGTTGATCAGGCCGATATTGGGGCCTTCCGGCGTCTCGATCGGACAGATCCGGCCATAGTGGGTCGGGTGAACGTCGCGCACTTCGAACCCGGCTCGCTCACGGGTCAGACCACCCGGGCCGAGCGCCGAAAGACGCCGCTTGTGGGTGATTTCTGACAGCGGGTTCGTCTGGTCCATGAACTGCGAGAGCTGGGACGAGCCGAAGAACTCCCGCACTGCGGCGGCCGCCGGCTTGGCGTTGATGAGGTCGTGCGGCATGACCGTGTCAATATCGACCGAGCTCATCCGCTCCTTGATCGCACGCTCCATGCGCAGAAGTCCGACGCGATACTGGTTCTCCAGCAGCTCGCCGACCGAGCGAACCCGACGGTTGCCGAGATTGTCGATGTCGTCGATCTCGCCGCGGCCGTCGCGCAGGCCCACCAGGGTCTTCAGGACGGCGAGGATGTCCTCCTTGCGCAGGACACGGACCTCGTCAGGACAGTCGAGCTCCAGTCGCATGTTCATCTTCACGCGCCCGACCGATGACAGGTCATAGCGTTCAGAGTCGAAGAACAGCGATTTGAACATCGCCTCAGCGGCCTCGACGGTGGGCGGCTCGCCGGGGCGCATGACCCGATAGATGTCGAACAGCGCATCCTCACGCGCGGTGTTCTTGTCGATCCGCAGAGTATTTCGGATGTAGGCGCCCATGTTGACCTCATCGATGTCGAGTAGGTCAAAGCTGCTGAAACCCTCGGCCTCCAGCGACGCTATCAAACCAGGGTCAAGTTCATCGCCGGCTTCGGCGTAGATTTCCCCCGTCTCCATGTTCACCAGGTCGCGCGCCATGTAACGACCGGACAGGGCTTCGGGCGGAAGCAGGAGGGCCTGCAGGCCGCCATCGGCGAAGCGCTTGGCGTTACGAGCGGAGATCTTCTGCCCTGCCGGGGCGACTTCCTCGCCCGTATCGGCGTTGATCAGGGCGAACTCCGGCTTCACACCCCGCCAGCGTTCCGGCCGATAGGGAATGGTCCAGCCGCCGGACCGCTTCTCGCAAGGGACGCTGTCATAGAAGGTGCCAAGGATCTCCTCCCCGTCCATGCCCAGGGCCATCAGGAAGGTTGTAGCCGGCAGCTTCCGGCGCCGGTCAATGCGGACATAGACCACGTCTTTCGCGTCGAACTCGAAATCAAGCCAGGAACCGCGATAAGGGATGACCCGGGCGGCGAACAGCAGCTTGCCCGAGGCGTGGGTCTTCCCCTTGTCGTGGTCGAAGAACACGCCCGGGGAACGGTGCATCTGCGAAACGATGACACGCTGGGTGCCGTTCACAATGAAGGTGCCCTTCTCGGTCATGAGCGGGATGTCCCCCATATAGACGTCCTGCTCCTTGATATCCTTCACGGAGCGGGCGCCGGTCTCCTCGTCGGTCTCGAACACGATCAGGCGGAGCTTGACCTTGAGGGGAGTGGCGAAGGTCATGTCCCGCTGGACACATTCCTCAACGTCGTACTTCGGCTCCTCGAACTCGTAGGAAACGTATTCGAGCACGGCGCGCTCGTTGAAATCCTTGATCGGAAAGACCGACTTGAAGACGGCTTCGATGCCCTCGTCGCGGCGCGGACCCGAACGACCGTCGCGCTGCAGGAACTGTTCGTATGACGAGCGTTGAACCTCGATCAGGTTCGGCATCTGCACGGCTTCGGGGATGCGGCCGAACGACTTGCGGATCCGCTTCTTGCCGGTGAAGGACTGAGCCATTGTCTTTCCTTGTACAGCGCGCGGGATCGACCCCGGGCGCGGAGTGTGCATGCGGTCGTCCACCCTTGACCTCCGGCAAGCCGGGGATCGGACGCTGCAGGCTCCCTATCCGCCGGGAGCGTTCCCTCGCACGGCCCAAGGGCGACGGGCCGCGCCTCGGAACAGAGGCGCACGAAAACGGCTGGCTCGAGCCAGCGGAATCGCGAATGGCGGGAACTATGCGATTATGCCCGCAAAGGGAAGAGCCAGATGTCAAAAAACCGCAATGTTGGCGCGCCGGATCGGCGGGAGGCCATCGCGCTCACCGCCGCAGCCCTTCTGCCTGCTGCGGCCCTGGCCCGGCCACCCGAGGCGGATTTCGGTCCCTGCAGCGGATTCATCGTCTCCGCACCTGGCAGGCGTCGCGTCTGGACACGTGGAGAAGCTCCGACCGGGCGGCATTTCCGGCCGGACAGCCCGTTCAGGGTCGCCTCTGTGTCAAAGATGGTCGCCGCCTCGGTGATCGCGCCGCTCGCCGCCAAACTCCCAGGTGGCCTCGACGCCGATGTCTCCGACAGGTTGGGCTTTAGGCTTCGTCATCCCTTCTGGCCGGACAGGCCGATCCGCCTCAGACACCTTCTTTCCCACACCAGCGGGTTGAGGAATGGCCCGAGCTATCCCGTACCGGCCGGCCGGGTTCTCGCAGCCGCCCTACTGCCCGGGGGGGTTCAATATGACGAGGGCGGCTGGTTTGGGCCCCGGGAATTCGCTCCGGGCGACAGGTTCTCTTACGCGGATGTCAACTTCGCGGTTCTGGCACAGTGGTCCGAGCGGGTGACAGGTCAGCGCTTTGATCGACTGATGCGGGAGCGCCTGCTCGGTCCCGCCGGGACCGACGCCGGATACAACTGGAGCGGTGTGTCCACCGCCGCCCGGCGACGCGCGGCGCCGGGACTCCGCCTCAAGGATGGGAAATGGAGCCCGCAGGTCGACGAAAATCCCCCGCCCGCGCCCGCTGCGGTCTTTCTGGCCGCCCCAGAAGCGTCAGACCTGACAGATCCGCGGATCCCGCCAGGCGAGAACGGCTTCGCCTTTTCCCCGCAAGGTGGCCTGAGGGCCAGCCTCAAAGACCTCGACAGGCTCGCAAGGCGCTTCCTGGCTGAGCCGGAAACAATGCGGGAGCTGGAGACGCCAGCCTGGCGGATGGGCGCCGAGGGCGCAGATAATGAAGGTGGTGTGATCCTGGCCTATGGACTGGGCGTCCAGGTGCTGGTTGGAACACCCGGCGTTTCAGGCGACGCCTTCTTCGGCGCCGGATCGGAGGACTGGCGCGGCCACCTCGGCGACGCCTACGGCTGGATGACGGGGCTCTTCTGGAACCGCCGGACCGGCGAGAGCCTCGCCTGGGCCCTCAACGGGATGCCGGAGACCGAAAGGCCAGCGGGCCGGGTGTCAGCCCTGACGGCGCCCGAGGAAGACCTGATTGCGCGCGGCCTGCATGCCTTGAGACGCAAAACGGGCCCGGAGTGATCCCCGGGCCCGCCTGACAAGACGCGGTGCGGCGTCGTCCGGATTACTTGATCTGGACGGTGGCGCCGGCTTCCTCGAGCTTCTTCTTGACCTCTTCGGCCTGCTGCTTGGAGACGTTCTCCACCACGTTCTGGGGGGCGCCTTCCACCAGGTCCTTGGCTTCCTTCAGGCCAAGGTCCGGACGGACGCCGCGGACTTCCTTGATGACGTTGATCTTCTTGTCGCCGCCGGCGGTCAGCACGACGGTGAACTCGGTCTGCTCTTCGGCGGCTTCGGCCGGAGCAGCGCCCGGAGCGGCGACGGCGGCGACGGCCACCGGCGCGGCGGCGGAGACGCCCCACTTGTCTTCGAGCAGCTTGGAGAGCTCGGCGGCTTCCAGGACGGTCAGGGCGGAGAGGTCTTCAACCAGCTTTTCGAGCTTGGACATGGTTTGGTTTCCTTGGGATCAGGGGATGAGGGAATGTCGGGAAGTGACGGTCAGGCCGCGTCCTTGGCCGCATAAGCGCCAAACACGCGGGCCAGCTGGCCAGCGGGAGCCTGGAGCACGCCGGCGACCTTGGTCGCGGGCGCCTGCAGGAGGCCGATGAGCTTGCCGCGGAGCTGGTCCAGCGACGGCAGGGTGGCCAGGGCCCCCACGCCGGCGGCGTCCAGAACGGTGTCGCCCATGAACCCGCCGCGAATGGCGAGCTTGTCGTTTTCCTTCGCGAACTGGCTGGCCACCTTGGCGGCGGTCACAGGGTCCGGCGCAAAGGCGATGGCGACGGGTCCGGCGAAGAGGGCGTCGCCCGCCTCGCCGAGGGATCCGGCCAGGGCCTTCTGGGCCAGGGTGTTCTTGACCACCTTGAA
>JBJTFE010000228.1:0-4913 GCA_046093265.1 Phenylobacterium sp.
TCGCCAAGTCCCGCTCGGGCTTCGCCAAGGTGCTGAAGGGCGCCAAGGCTCCGGCCCTGGTCATCGGCGCCGGCGCCCTGTCCGGCCCCAACGGCGCCGCTGTCGCCCACGCTGCGGCCCAGGTCGCCAAGGCCTTCGGCATGAGCTGGAACGTGCTCCACACCGCCGCCTCGCGGGTCGGCGGGCTGGACATGGGCTTCATTCCCGGAGAGGGCGGCCTCGACGCCCGCGCCATGACGGCCAGGGGCGCCCTCGACGTCCTCTTCCTTCTGGGCGCGGACGAGATCGACCTCTCGTCCTCCGACGCCTTCCGCATCTATCTCGGCTCGCACGGCGACGCCGGCGCCCATGCGGCGGACCTGATCCTGCCCGGCGCGGCCTATACCGAGAAGGACGGCCTCTACGTCAATCTCGAGGGCCGGGTGCAGCTGGGTCAGAGGGCGGTCTTCCCCAAGGGCGAGGCCCGTGAGGACTGGACCATCCTGCGCGCCCTGTCCGAGCGCCTCGGCAAGACCCTGCCGTATGACAGCCTGGACCAGCTGCGCGCCCGGCTGTTCGCCGATCACCCCACCTTCGGCCAGATCGACTGGGCCCCGAAGGGCCAGGCGGACCTGTCGGCCATCGGCGCGCCGGGCGAGGTCGGCGATGCGCCCCTCGCCAGCGCCGTGAAGGCCTTCCATCTCACCAACCCGGTCGCGCGCGCCAGCGTGACCATGGCCGAGTGCGCCGCCCTGGCGGCCGGCCCGGCGAAACTGGCGGCGGAGTAGGGCATGGACGCGGCGCAATCCTTCTGGGCCACGCCGGGCGGCTGGACCCTGATCACCGTCCTGCAGATCCTGGCCGTGCTCGGCTGGCTGCTGATCTCTCTCGCCTTCTTCATGTACGGCGACCGCAAGATCTGGGCCGGCGTCCAGATGCGAAAGGGTCCCAACGTCGTCGGCCCCTTCGGCCTGCTCCAGTCCTTCGCGGACCTGATCAAGTTCATCCTGAAGGAAATCGTCATCCCTGACGGAGCCGACAAGTTCGTCTTCCTGCTGGCGCCTGTCCTGACCTTCGCCCTGGCCCTGGTGGGCTGGGCGGTCATTCCCCTCGCTCCGGGCTGGGTGGTCTCCGACATCAATGTCGGCGTGCTCTACCTGTTCGCCATCTCCTCCCTGGGCGTCTACGGCATCATCATGGGCGGGTGGGCGTCGAACTCGAAGTATCCCTTCCTGGGCAGCCTCCGGTCGGCGGCGCAGATGGTCTCTTACGAGGTCTCCATCGGCTTCGTGATCATCACGGTCATCCTTCTGGCGGGGACCATGAATCTGACCGAGATCGTCCAGAAGCAGGGTGGCGGTTTCTGGAACTGGAATGTCTTCGGCGGCGGCCTGCAGAACCTGCCCATCGCCCTCGTCATGATCCCCATGTCGGTGATCTTCTTCATCTCGGCCCTGGCCGAGACGAACCGCCCGCCCTTCGACCTGCCGGAGGCCGAGTCCGAGCTCGTCGCCGGATACCAGGTCGAGTACTCGTCCTCGCCCTTCCTGCTCTTCATGATCGGCGAACTGGCCAACATCGTCCTGATGTGCGCCATGATCTCCATCCTCTTCTTCGGCGGATGGCAGGCGCCGGTGGACCTGGCCTTCGTGCAAGCCTGGTCGCCGACGGCGCAGAGCTTCTACGGTTTCATGTGGCTGTTTCTGAAGATCATTTTCTTCTTCTTCCTGTTCGCCATGGTGAAGGCCATCGTCCCCCGCTACCGCTATGACCAGCTGATGCGGCTGGGCTGGAAAGTCTTCCTTCCGATCTCCCTTGTCGCCGTAGCCCTCGTCGCTGGCTGGCGGGTTCTGGGGCATCCGGGCGCATGAAGACGGCGACGATCCCCTTCCTCGGCCTGGCGGGTCTGCTCCTGGCGGGATGCGCCTCCGTGGCGACGCCCGACGGCGACGTGGCGACCTACGATTCCCTGCGCCAGCTGCGCGAACAGTGCACGGCGCAGGGCAAGGAACTGGCCCCGAGACCGGGCGGCAACGAACGCCGTCTGTCCGGTTACGAGTGCAAGGGAAGGTAAGGCGGCATGCTCAAGCGCATTTCCCAGGTGGTCCGGGGCGCAGCCCTCTCCGACTTCATCGGCGCCTTCGGCATGGCCATGGTCTACATGGTTCGGCCCAAGGCCACGGTCATCTACCCGTATGAGCGCGGGCCCCAGTCCCCCCGCTTCCGCGGCGAGCACGCCCTGCGGCGCTATCCGAGCGGCGAGGAGCGCTGCATCGCCTGCAAGCTCTGCGAGGCCATCTGCCCGGCTCAGGCCATCACTATCGAGGCCGAACCGCGCGAGGACGGCAGCCGCCGGACGACCCGCTACGACATCGACATGGTCAAGTGCATCTACTGCGGCCTGTGCCAGGAGGCCTGCCCTGTGGACGCCATTGTCGAGGGCCCGAACATCGAATTCGCGGTCGAGACCCGCGAGGAGCTTTATTACGACAAGGAACGCCTGCTCGAGAACGGTGACCGTTGGGAGCGGGTCCTTGCCAGGAATCTGGAACTGGACGCGCCCTACCGGTAGATCCGGGCGGCGATTCCGAACGCACTGAAACCCCGCCGGTCCCTCCGGGGCGCGGCGGTCCTAGAAGAGGGGCTGAACCCGGTGGCCTTGCAGGCAATCGCATTCTATCTGCTGGCGGCGGTGACCATCGCGGCGGGGTTCGGCGTGGTCTCCGCCCGCAACCCCGTTCATTCGGTCCTCTTCCTCATCCTCGCCTTCTTCTCGGCGGCGGGTCTCTTCGTCCTCATGGGGGCGGAGTTCCTGGCCATGCTGCTGGTGGTCGTCTACGTCGGCGCCGTCGCCGTCCTCTTCCTCTTCGTCGTCATGATGCTGGACGTGGACTTCGCCGCCCTCCGACAGGGCTTCGCCCGGTCCATGCCCCTCGGGGCGGCCGTGGCGGGTATCTTGGCCTTCGAGATGGTTGCGGTCTCGGCGGCGGTGGCCAACCGCGGCGCGGCCGCGGGCTCGACCGGGCCCAAGCCGCCCTCGGCGGATGTCCCTAACGCCGAGGCCATCGGCCGCGTCCTCTACACGGACTACGTTTATTTCTTCCAGGCGGCGGGCCTCGTCCTGCTGGTGGCCATGATCGGCGCCATCGTTCTGACCTTGCGGCACAAGCCGGGGGTCAAGCGTCAGGTGATATCCGACCAGGTCGCCCGTACGCCGGAGAGCGGCATGCGCGTGGTCTCGGTCAAGCCGGGGGAAGGCATCCAGGAATGATCATCGGTCTTTCCCACTATCTGGCGGTCGCCGCCATCCTGTTCACCATCGGCGTGTTCGGCATCTTCGTGAACCGCAAGAACATCATCGTCATCCTGATGTCGATCGAGCTCATCCTGCTGGCGGTGAACATCAACTTTGTCGCCTTCTCGGCCTTCCTGCACAACGCCATCGGCCAGATCTACGCCATGTTCATCCTGACCGTGGCCGCCGCCGAGGCCGCCGTGGGCCTGGCCATCCTGGTGACCTTCTTCCGCAACCGCGGCGACATCGCCGTGGACGACGCCTCCGTGATGAAGGGCTGATGTCTCCAGATGACTGCTGAAGTCCTTCTTCCCCTCATCGTCTTCGGCCCCCTGGCCGGAGCGATCATCGCCGGCCTCTTCGGCGCCCGCATCGGCGCCCTGGCCTCGCAGGCGGTGACCACCGGCCTCCTCCTCCTGTCCGCCGTTCTGTCCTGGGTGGTCTTCGCCCAGTGGACCTGGGGCGACCTTGAGCCCTTCACCCTGACTCTCGCCCCTTTCATCCATGTGGGGGAGTTTATCTCCAACTGGGCGATCCGCTTTGACGGCCTGTCCGCCGTCATGCTGGTGGTGGTGACCAGCGTCTCGGCCCTCGTCCACGTCTACAGCTGGGGCTACATGGCTGAGGACCCGTCCCGGCCGCGCTTCTTCGCCTACCTGTCCCTGTTCACCTTCGCCATGCTGGCCCTGGTGACCGCCGCCGACTTCATGCAGCTGTTCTTCGGCTGGGAGGGCGTGGGTCTGGCCTCCTACCTGCTGATCGGCTTCTGGCACCACAAGGACAGCGCCAACGCCGCCTCCATCAAGGCCTTCGTGGTCAACCGGGTCGGAGATTTCGGCTTCGCCCTCGGAATCATGACGGTCTTCTGGATGTTCGGCTCGATCCAGTTCGCCGAGGTCTTCGCGAACATCGACGAGATCGCAGGGTCGACGTGGCGCTTCATCGGCTATGACTGGTCAGCCCTGGATCTCGCCGCCGGCCTGCTGTTCATCGGCGCCATGGGCAAGTCCGCCCAGTTCTTCCTGCACACCTGGCTGCCCGACGCCATGGAGGGCCCGACCCCGGTGTCGGCCCTGATCCACGCCGCCACCATGGTGACGGCCGGCGTCTACATGGTCTGCCTCTTGTCGCCCATGTTCGAGGCCGCCCCGGTGGCCCGAGACATCGTCACGGTGATTGGCGCGGTCACGGCCCTGTTCGCCGCCACGGTCGGCCTGGCCCAGAACGACATCAAGCGGGTCATCGCCTATTCGACCTGCTCGCAGCTGGGCTACATGTTCTTCGCCGCCGGCGTGGGCGCCTACCAGGCGGCCATGTTCCACCTCTTCACGCACGCCTTCTTCAAGGCGCTGCTGTTCCTGGGCGCCGGCTCGGTGATCCATGGCATGCACCACGAACAGGACATGCGGCGCATGGGAGGTCTCTGGCGTTACCTGCCGGTGACCTACGCGGTCATGACCATCGGCACCCTGGCCATCACCGGCTTCGGCATCCCGAGCCTTCACCTGGGCCTGGCCGGCTTCTACTCGAAGGACACCATCATCGAGTCCGCCTGGGCGGCGGCCTCCTCGCACGGCGGCGTCGCGGCCTTCGCCTTCATGGTCAGCCTGATCGCCGCAGGCCTGACGGCCTTCTACTC
>JBJTFE010000229.1:0-2264 GCA_046093265.1 Phenylobacterium sp.
AAGACGGCTGTCGCCGCAGTATCCGACAGCACGCTGGACGCGGCCCTGTCCCTGGGCACGCGGGCTGCCGCCGTCACCGTGTCGCGCCCCGGTGCCAATCCGCCCTGGTCGCACGAACTCTGATGCGGGCGGTCGTTCAGCGCGTGACGCAGGCCTCGGTGCGTGCAGGCGGGCGGCTGACCGGGGAAATCGGCCCGGGCCTGCTGATCCTTGTCTGCGCCATGCAGGGCGACACCGGGGCACAGGCACAGCAGCTTGCGGCCAAGATCGCAAGGCTGCGGATATTCAGGGATGACGCAGGCAAGATGAACCTGTCGCTGCGCGATACCGGCGGGGCGGCGCTGATCGTCAGCCA
The DNA here is from genome assembly GCA_046093265.1 of Phenylobacterium sp. Lineage (GTDB taxonomy): Bacteria > Pseudomonadota > Alphaproteobacteria > Caulobacterales > Caulobacteraceae > Phenylobacterium. The sequence goes on from JBJTFE010000229.1 coordinate 356, forward strand.
GTTTACCCTCGCTGCCGACTTGCGCGGGAACCGGCCCGGATTTTCCATGGCTGCGGCAGCGGATGCGGGACGCGCGCTGTGCCAGAGCTTTGCCGAACACCTGCGCGATCAGGGCATTGCTACTGCCAGCGGTGAATTCGGTGCGGATATGGCCGTTTCCCTGCTTGAACCGCGCCGGGTTTGCCGGAGGCTGATTGATCTTAGTTACGCGGCCATGGCTTCAGTTTCCAGAGCTGCGTAGAAATTGGCCTCTGCTTCGGCGGGCGGGATGTTCCCGATGGGTTCAAGCAGGCGGCGGTTGTTGAACCAGTCGACCCATTCGAGTGTTGCGTATTCGACGGCTTCGAAGCTGCGCCATGGGCCGCGACGATGGATGACCTCGGCTTTGAACAGGCCATTGATCGTTTCGGCGAGGGCGTTGTCGTAACTGTCACCGACGCTGCCGACCGACGGCTCGATGCCTGCCTCGACCAATCGTTCGGTGTATTTGATCGACAGGTATTGGGATCCGCGGTCGGAATGATGGACCAGCCCCTTGCCCTTGACCGGGCGGCGTTCATGGACGGCCTGTTCGAGGGCATCCAGAACGAACCCGGCATGAGGGGAGGTGCTGACGCGCCACCCGACGATCTTTCGGGCATAGGCGTCAATGACGAAAGCAACATAGACGAATCCCTTCCAAGTGGCGACATAGGTAAAATCCGACACCCACAACATGTTGGGCGCAGGCACGCTGAACTGGCGGTTCACCTTGTCCAACGGGCAAGGCAGCTTCTTGTCCGGGATCGTCGTCTTCTGCGGCTTACCGCGGATAATGCCCTGAATCCCCATGCTCTTCATCAGCCGGGCCACTGTGCAGCGGGCCACGTCAAAGCCCTCACGGCGTAGCTGCCGCCAGACCTTGCGCACGCCATAGACCTGCCAGTTCGCGTCGAAAACGCGCTGGATCTCGGGCCGAAGCGCCTCATCCCTCTTGGCACGATCCGACAGCCGCGCCGGATCGGCACGCTTGGCCAGATGTTCATAGTAGGTCGCAGGGGCGATCGGCAGCATCTCGCAGATCGGTTCGACCCCATGCGCACCGCGATGGTCATCGATGAACTTGACCATCACTTCGACCGGCGGTCGAACTCCGCCATCGCAAAATATGCTGACGCCTTGCGGAGGATCTCGTTCGCCTGGCGCAGCTCGCGATTCTCGCGTTCCAGCGCCTTCATTCGCTCGGCCATCTCGCTTGGGACGCCCGGACGCTTGCCGCTGTCGACCTCGGCCTTCTTGACCCAGTCATTCAGGGTCTGCGGTGCGCAGCCGATCTTTGCCGAAATCGACATGATCGCCTGCCAACGCGAGCCATGCTGACCCTCGTTATCGAGGACCAGCCGGACCGCCCGTTCGCGCACTTCTGGGGAAAACTTGTTCGTCGTCTTGCTCATGATGCTCCATCCTACTCAGGAGTTGGAGCCTCCGGCAAACCCGGCGCGGTTCAGAGCGCGTTGCCGTTCTGTTATGTCATAGGCCCAGCTCGGTGGCACAAATCCAGTGATGGTTGGACCTCTCCCTTCCCCGGACGGACTTATCGCCCAAATGGACCGCCTTTCCTGTCGACCTCTGCCAGCTGCGGTTTTCGCGCGCTTCTGATCCTGCGTCGCTACTATCGCGCTGATCTTGCACGTCGTTTTGGCCCGTTTGTTGACCTATTGTTGACCCGCCGGGAAGAAAGCAAAAAGCCCCGCTGGATGGCGGGGCGTAAGCCGTTGATCTTGTTCGTAGAAACTGGTTGCGGGGGCAGGATTTGAACCTGCGGCCTTCAGGTTATGAGCCAGAAGCTGAGCGCTGGCTTTTGTTTGCGGCTTTGTCGATCATTATCGCCACTACACTTTTCTTTGGTTTTGCAGCTTTACTCTCGCTG
>JBJTFE010000230.1:0-3247 GCA_046093265.1 Phenylobacterium sp.
CTGAACGGGTTCAGACCGACAGGCAGACCATCTTGGTTTCGAGGTATTCCTCAAGGCCATACCTCGAGCCCTCCCGTCCCAGTCCGGACTCCTTGACCCCGCCGAAGGGGGCGACCTCGGTGGAAATCAGACCGGTGTTGACGCCGACCATGCCGCTTTCCAGCCCCTCGCCCATCCGCCAGGAGCGGGCGCCGTCTCGGGTGAAGACATACGCGGCCAGCCCCGCGCGCGTGGCGTTGGCCAGTCCAAGCACCTCCGGCTCGGTGGTGAAGCGGACCAGGCCGGCGACCGGGCCGAAGGTTTCCTCCCGGTTGATCAGGGCGCCCGCCGGGACGTCGCCCAGGACGGTGGGGGCGTAGAAACAGCCCGCCCCCGGCAGGCGCCTTGCGCCGGTCAGCACCCTCGCCCCTCTATCCAGGGCGTCGGCCACGTGGCGCTCGACCTTGTCCAGGGCGGCGGCGTTGATCAGCGGACCCTGGTCGGTGGGCCCGGCCAGGCCGTCGCCGACCCGCAGCGCCTCCACCCGCGCCGCCAGGGCTGACGCGAAGGCCTCATAGACGCCGGACTGAACGTAGATCCGGTTCGCGCAGACGCAGGTCTGACCGGTATTGCGGAACTTCGAGGCCATGAGACCTTCGACGGCGGCGTCGAGGTCCGCGTCGTCGAAGACGATGAAGGGGGCGTTGCCGCCGAGCTCCAGCGAGACCCGCTTCACCGTCCCCATGCAGGCGGCCGCCAGGCGCTTTCCTACGGCCGTCGAGCCGGTGAAGGTGAACTTGGCCACGTCTGGCGAGCCGGTCAGCACTTCGCCGATGGCCTGCGGCGCGCCGGTCACGACATTGAAGACGCCGGCGGGAATCCCGGCTTCCGACGCCAGGGCGGCCAGAGCCAGGGCGGTGAAGGGGGTCAGTTCGGAGGGCTTGAGCACCACGGTGCAGCCCGCCGCCAGGGCCGGAGCGACCTTCCGGGTGACCATGGCCGCCGGGAAATTCCAGGGCGTGACCGCTCCCACCACCCCGACAGCCTGTTTCAGGACCAGGATCCGCTTGTCCGCCTGGTGGCCGGGGATGACGTCGCCATAGGCGCGGCGGGCCTCTTCGGCGAACCATTCGATGAAGGCGGCGGCGTAGGTGATCTCACCCTCGGCCTCGGCGAGGGGCTTACCCTGCTCGGCGGTGAGGAGCCGGGCAAGATCCGACCGGGCGGCCATGACACGGTCATACCAACCCCGGAGCAGGACCGAGCGCTCCTTCGCCGTCCGGCCCCGCCAGGCGGGCAAAGCCTCCCTGGCGGCGGCCACCGCAGCAAGGGCGCCCTCGGCGCCGAGGTCGGGCACCCGCCCCAGAACCTGCCCCGTGGCCGGGTTGGTCACGGCGATCCACGCCTCGCCGATCCGCTCGACCCCGCCGACCCAAGCCGCCTGCCGCAGGAGCTGCGGATCCGAAAGACCCGGAGGCGACACCGATCGGCCTAGATGCCGCCAGGACCGCATTCGGTGGTGAGGTACTTTTCGATCTCCACCAGCTGGGTTTCCAGGTCTGCGGCGGTCATCAAGTTATACTGATGCCCCATGTCCTTGATCGCCAGGAAACGATGCGGACGCCCCGCTGCCTTCAGCGCCGCCACGAACCGCTCGGATTGCGCAATCTCGACGGTAACGTCTCGGTCGCCGTGGTAGACGAAAATCGGGATTGAGGCTTGACCGGCCTTTTCCAGAACATCCATCCCACCGATGCTGGGTCTCTGGAACTCGCGCAGGAACCGGCTCTCAAAAGTCTGATTCTGAAACCGCTTGATCTCAGGAGCGCCTGCGCCGGAAATCGCACACTGGTAAAGGCCGTTCGGGCGTATCGCGGCGGCCATGGCGGCGTAACCGCCATAGGAGTAACCGAAGAGCGCGATCCGGTCCGGCGCGGCCAGGCCCTGCGCGATCAGGTACTTGGCCGCATCGTCGTTGTCGTCCTGCATGGCCAGGCCCCACTGGCGGTCGCCGGCCCGGTTGAGCTTGTCACCCCAACCCTCCGACCCCCGGAACTGGGGCTGGATGACCACATATCCCCGCGCCGTGAAGTACTTGGTCCAGCCGGAGATGTCCCACTCAAGATCGTCCCGGGCCCAGGGGCCGCCATGGGGAAGCACAATGGCGGGGTAGGGTCCGGGCCCAAACCGCACCCTGGACGGCGTGTGCAGGAAGGCCGGAATGACCAGACCATCCCGGGCCTTGTACTGGACGAGGCGGGAATCCCCCAGGGCGCCGCCAGGTATTTGCGGTTGCGCCTTCCCCAGCAGGGCGAGCTTCGAACCGTCGGTCAGGAGGTAGTACTCGGGAGCTAGATTAGGCCCTGATTTCTCGACCAGGATGTACTTGAGATCATCAGTCCAAACCCGGATGTAGGCTCCAGCGCCGTCCGGGTAGGAAATCTTCGCCGAGGTTCCGCTCGCCGGATCGATCCACTCCGCAGAGACGCTGGTGACGCCGAGCGCAGGTCCGAGGCCCTTAGCGATCGCGGCGAGTTTCTCGTCAGTCCAGTAGAATCTCCACGCGTCGGCCCGATAGCCAAACCCAAGCACCTTGCCGGCCCGATCCTGAGCGATCGCACAAGCCTCGAAAAGCTTGTGTTCGAACGCCGGTCCGATGATCTTCCTCTGGGAGAGGTCATATTCGTAGATGCCCTCCTTATCCTTATCCTTTTCGCGCCTGCACAGGTAGACGATATTGGGGTCCAGCGAGAAGCTGGCCACGCTCGTCGGGTTGCGGTCCCGGGCGTATGCCCGGAGGTGGTCCTCCCACTGCCCTGTCGCGGTGTTCAGAAACTGCAGGCCGACGAAGACGGCCCCGTTGTCGTAATCGACGTAGCTGCGGGCGCGCAGGTTCCCGTTCGCGTCCGGCACGTAGCTCCCGTACCTGTCCGATCCCCGGTAAAGTCGCTGGGCTGTCCCACGGTAGATGTCCACCTTGTAGATGTCACCCGCGCCGTCCAGCCGGTTGTCCTCCACCAGAATGTGCTTGGGATCGTTGGGTAGGGAGCTCAGAATGCTCGGGTTACTGGTCTTGTTCGCAAACTCCTCGTCCTCCGAACTGGCCTTCTGGTCCGGAATCGCAGGTGTCCATTTCTCGCCATTGATGTCGGTGATGTAGATCTTCTGCAGGTGGGTCGCCCTGGTTCCGACAGTGAACAGCTGCTGGGCGAGAACCCCCAGTCGATCGTCCTTGATGAACTGTGCGCGCATCAGCCGCATCTTCTGT
>JBJTFE010000231.1:0-3885 GCA_046093265.1 Phenylobacterium sp.
GGGGGGGCATGCCGCCACCGGGTTCCAGTGGCTTTGGGGCGAGGCGGGTCCAGATGACGAAGCCGTCGGCGACAGGATCGCCGGCCGCGACCCCGAGCTGGAACGGGAAGTCCGCAAAGACGGGATTGGCCCTGGCACGCCTGCCGGGAACGAGGCTGGTTGCGCCTGCCGCGAGGGAGAGGAGAAGACCGCGGCGCGACGGGGGCGGGGCGCGGCCAAGGTCTGGTTCCTTCAGCTGGAGGCCGGAGAGGGGTAGGCGGACCGCCCAGCGGCGGCCGCCGGATTGGGCCTGTCACAATTCCGGGCTAGGGTGACGGCCGCCTTTCGCGGAGGTTCCATGTCCCACGCCCCGCCCCCGTCGCGCCGCGGTCTTCTCCTCTCCCTCGCCGCAGGTGCAACCAGCCTCGTTCCCGGCAGGCGGGCCAGGGCCAATCCCGTCTTTGCGGACTTCCCGTTCCAGCTCGGGGTCGCGGCCGGCGATCCTGTCGCCGACGGCTTCGTCATCTGGACCCGCCTCGCCCCAAAGCCACTGGAACCCGGTGGCGGCATGCCCCCCCTGACGGTCCCCGTCGCCTGGGAGGTCGCAGAGGATCCGGGCTTCACCCAGGTGGTGCGGCGCGGCGAGACGCTCGCCCGCCCGGAGCTGGGCCACTCGGTACACGTGGAGGTTGGCGGACTGAAGCCTGACCGGCCCTACGCCTACCGGTTCCTCGTCGGGGGCGAGGCCTCTCTCGCGGGTCGCGCCCGGACCACACCCGAGCCCTCGGCCATGCCTCGCCGGGCGCGGTTCGGCGTGGTGGGCTGCCAGTCCTACGAGCAGGGTCTGTACACCGCCCATCGGAAGGTCGCCGAAGAGGCCCTCGACTTCATCTATTGCTACGGCGACTACATCTACGCGGGCCGCGGCGCGGCCGCCCCGCCCCGGCCCGAGTCTCCACGCGCCCATCTCGGCGGCGAGATCTATTCCCTCGACGATTACCGGCGACGCTACGCCCAGTACAAGAAGGACCCGGACCTTCAGGCCAGCCACGCCTCCGCCGCCTGGTTCTGCACCTGGGACGACCACGAGATCGACAACAACTGGGTCGGGGACAAAGACCAGGACGGGACGCCCCCCGAGGTCTTCAACCTCCGCCGGCAGATCGCCATGCAGGCCTACTACGAGCACATGCCCTTGCGGGCTTCGTCCTTTCCCAAGGGCGCCCGGATGCAAGTCTACCGGAATGCGGCCTGGGGCCGTCTTCTGGACCTGAACCTCCTCGACACCCGGTCCTATCGCACCGACCAGCCCTGCGGCGACATGTGGGCGACCACCTGCGACGCGGTCCGCGACCCCGCCGCCCAGGTTCTGGGTCAGGCGCAGGAGGCCTGGCTCTTCCGCAACCTGGCGCGCTCCGAGGCCCGCTGGAAGGTCCTCGCCCAGCAGGTGATGGTGATGGACCTGGAGCGCCGGGAGGGGCCCGAGCCGGGCTACAACCTCGACACCTGGGCGGGTTACGCCGTCCCCAGGGCCCGGCTCCTCGCCCATCTCCGGGACCGGCGGATCGGCAACACCGTCATCCTCACGGGCGACGAGCACCAGCACTATGCAGGAGAGGTGTTCCGCGACAGCCGCAACCCCGCCGGCGCGCCCCTGGCGGTGGAGTTCGTCGCTACCTCGATCAGTTCTGGCGGCGACGGGGTGGACCAGCGCGCGGATGGGCGCCGCTATCTGGCCGACAATCCGTTCCTGAAGTTCAACAACGCCCAGCGGGGCTATGTCGTCTGCGACGTGAGCCCGGAGGTCTGGCGGGCGGAGTTCAAGGTCCTCGACCAGGTCACCCGACCGGGCGGAGTCGTGAGCACGCGCGCGGCCTTCGCTATCGAGAACGGTGTCGGGCGGCTGGTTCCGGCCTGAACGCCACCGCCTGGGGTCAGCGCCTCAGGTCCCCGCCCGTCCCTTCAGCCGCGCCGCCGCCTCGCGCGCCTCCGCCTCGCGGCGGGGCATCATGGGCGCCATGAGGGTCTTGTAGGCTTCGAGGATCGCCGCCGGGGCTGTCTCCGGGCGTCCGGAATCAAAGGGCGGGGCGGGGGCGTACTCCAGGCCCAGCTGCAGCGTCTTCGCCAGGTCCTCGCCGCCGACCTCCGCCAGCACGGTCAGGGCGAAATCGATCCCCGCCGTGACGCCGCCGCCGGTGATGACATTGCCGTCGCGCACCACCCGGGCAGGATCAGGCGTCGCCCCGAAGAGGGGCAGGAGATGGCGCCAGGCCCAGTGGCAGGCGGCGCGCTTGCCGTCCAGCAGCCCGGCCGCGCCGAGGATCAGCGATCCCGTGCAGACCGAGGTGACATAGCGCGCCGACAGGCCCAGCCGCCGGACCTGGGCGATAAACTCCGGGTCCAGGGCCGCCGCCGTGGCCTCCGCGCCGCCGGGTACGCAGATCAGGTCGCAGGCGGGGATGTCGGCCAGTCGCTCTGTCCGGGCGAAGACCACGCCGCCCTCGGCCTCGATCTCGCCCCCGGCCCGGCTGGCGACGTGAACCTTCGCCCCGGGGATTCGGGTCAGGAACTGGTGCGGACCGGTGAAGTCCAGCTGGGTCAGCCCCGGGAAGAGGGCGAAGACGATGTGGAAGGGGGGGCGGCTCACGGCGTGGCTCCTATCTGCGCCCGAAGAGGCGCTCAATGTCGGACAGTTTCAGCTCCACCCATGTGGGGCGACCGTGGTTGCACTGTCCCGAATTGGGCGTGGCCTCCATCTCCCGCAGCAGGGCGTTCATCTCCGGGGCGGTGAGCCGCCGGCCCGCACGGACCGATCCATGGCAGGCCAGGGTCGAGCAGACTTCCTGCAGGCGCTCGCGCAGGGACAGGGCCTGGCCGGTCTCCGCCAGGTCGTCGGCGATGTCGCGGACCAGGCCCGCCGCATCGGTCTCGCCCAGCAGGGCCGGGATCTCGCGCACGAGCACTGCGCCGGGGCCGAAGGACTCCACGACGAGGCCCAGGGCCTCCAGCTCGCCGGCCCGGGCGGCGACGCGTTCGGCCTCGGCGGGATCGAGCTCGACCACCTCGGGCAGGAGCAGGGCCTGGCGGGCCACGCCGCCGGCCTCCAGCTGCGCCTTCATCCGCTCATAGACCAGGCGCTCGTGGGCGGCGTGCTGGTCCACCACCACCAGGCCGTCGCGGGTCTGGGCGATGATGTAGGTGGCGTGCACCTGGGCCCGGGCGGCGCCGAGGGGCTGGTCGATCGCCTCGGCCTCCACCGGGACCTCGGCGAAGTCGAAGGGCGCGCCGGGATCGGCCATGCCGGGCGCCGGTTCGGCCCGGGCGGACAGGCCCTCCAGCCCCGGCAGGACGGCGCCGCGGCCCGAGCCCGCCGTCGGGTTCCAGCCGCCCATCCGCCAGGCGGAGAAGCCGGCGGGCGAGGGACCGGGGCTCCAGCCGCCCTGTCCCTGGGGACGCAGGGCCGACAGGGCCGCGTCGGAGTGGGTGGTGGCGCTGCGGTGGGCGGCTCCGGCCAGGGCGTGCCTCAGCCCCCCGACCACCAGGCCGCGGACCAGGGCGGGGTCGCGGAACCGCACCTCCGCCTTGGCCGGGTGGACGTTGACGTCCACGGCGTGGGCGTCGACCTCCAGGTAGAGGGCCGTCACCGGGTGCCGGTCCCGGGCCAGGAAGTCGGCGTAGGCGCCGCGCAGGGCGCCCTGCAGCAGGCGGTCGCGCACCGGCCGGCCGTTGACGAACAGGTGCTGGTGCGAGGCCGTTCCGCGGTTCAGGGTCGGCAGACCGGCGTATCCCGTCAGCCGCACGCCCTCGCGCTCATGGTCCACGGCCAGGGCGTTGTCGGCGAAGTCGCGGCCGAGGATGGCGGACAGGCGGGCGAGACGCCCTTCCGGGCCGGGCGATTCAGCGGGT
>JBJTFE010000232.1:0-2724 GCA_046093265.1 Phenylobacterium sp.
GCCCCTCTCCCTGGTCCTGGCCCTTGTCGGTCTGGCTGCTTTCTGGTGGACCCTGCGCAATGATCAGTACGAGGACCCGCAGGGCGATGCGAACCGGATCCTGATCGAGGATCCCGAGGACCGGCCCCTTTGAGGGATCACACCGCCGCCCCCACCAGACGACCTATGCCAGCGGTGAGCGCCATGGCCAGAGCGCCCCAGAACGTGACTCGGATGGCCGCCTTCAGAGGCGGAGCGCCACCCGCCCGGGCGCCGATCGCCCCCAGCACCGCAAGTCCCACCAGAGACCCGGCCGAGACAATGCCGGCCAGCAAGGACAAGGGCGAGACCGCCGCCAGCAGCAGGGGCGCCGCAGCGCCGGCGGTGAAGGTGGCCGCTGAAGTCAGAGCCGCCTGCACCGGCCGGGCGGCGGTGATTTCGGAAATCCCGAGTTCGTCGCGGGCGTGGGCGCCCAGGGCGTCATGAGCCATCAGCTGGTCGGCGACCTTCAGGGCGGTTTCGGGGTCGAGGCCCCGGCCCCGGTAGAGACCGGCGAGCTCTTCACGTTCGGCCTCGGGCTGGGTCGCGAGTTCGCCGCGCTCGCGGGTCAGGTCCGCCGCCTCGGTGTCGGACTGCGAACTGACCGAGACATACTCGCCGGCGGCCATGGACATGGCTCCGGCCACCAGACCGGCGACGCCCGCCACCAGCACGTCCGACCGCCCCGCAGAGGCGGCGGCGACCCCGACGATAAGGCTCGCGGTGGAGACGATGCCGTCGTTGGCGCCGAGCACCGCCGCCCTGAGCCAGCCCACCCGCGTGACCTTGTGCCGTTCGTCGTGCAGCTTGAGTCGAGTCAACGTCACCTCCCCGGAAGCCACCTTACCCTCGCCTCTTCGAGGAAGCGCTGCAAGGGGTCGGGGTCAGGCTGTTGTGACGGCCTCGAGTTGTGCCGGCGCGGAAGATGTCCTTGGGCCGGCGCCGCCGGCAAAGGGATTGAGCCGATGCTCGAGCACCCTTCCCGGGCCATGGAGGCGAACGCCCTGGCACCAGTCGGCTTCGCCCGTGAAGGCGACATCGCGCCAGACAGGGGGGGTTTCATCCGACAAGGCCCCTTCAGCGCAGATCAGGTCGATATCCCAGAGGCCGTCTTCCGGAATTCTGTCATGGCGCCGGGGAACCAGACGCGCCGAAGCGCAGGCGCCAAAGGAGCCAAAACAGGTGGCGAGGACTGTGAGAAGTCGCACCGTCTCATCAAGCGCCGCGACCCTGACGGTGGCCGTCTCCAGGATAATGCTCGACATGCTCAGGTTCCGAGGGCGCGGAGGAAGGCGACGGGGTTGGTGCGCGGCGGGCGAGGCGGCGCGGGACGCCCCGAAGGAATGATCCGGGGCGGTCGATCGTCGGGAGCCACGACCACTGCGCCCGATCGGGTTGTCAGCGTCGCCATCTTCGCCATGGGGGTTTCCCTGCCGCCGGGGTCAGTGGGGACCTTTCCCCACGACTCGGAGCCCCTCGTGGACCAGGCTGCGTTCGGCTCCCGTGACTTCGCCTGGCGGCGAGGCGTGAGAAAGGCGTGAAATTGGCCCCAAAACCAGCCGGCTTGTCGAATTCTGACTGTTCATCCGAAGGAAACCCGGAGGTCGTCAGACGCCGATGCGGGCCGCCAGGTCCAGCCGGTCGACCTCGCGCGGCGGATAGCCGGACTTCAGCCGCCAGAGGACTTCGGCCGGCAGGCAGTCCACCGCCCGACCGGCGATGACCCCCCGGCCCGAGAAGGACCCGGCGGGATAGGCGACGGCGGGATCGGCCGGGTCCATCACCCCGCGCCCGTCCGCGTCGAGGCTGAAGAGGTGGATGTCGAGGCGCCGGCCGTCCGGGGCGGTGCAGACCGGGTTCCAGGCCTCGCCCCCCGCCTGGCGGGCGAAGCCGAGCCGGGCGACCAGGGCCTCCAGCGCCGGCCAGTCGCCCGCCGGAACCGCCAGGTCGAGGTCGGCGTGGTCCCGGGTCTGGCGCCCCAGCACGGCGTCCACCGCCCACCCCCCGTCCACCCAGGCGCGGACGCCGGCGTCCTTCAGGGCGTCGAGCAGGGATGTGACTTCGGCGGCGGTCACGGAGCGGTCTGGCCTCCAAGAAGGTCCGGGTCCCGGTCCTCCACTTCGCTGCAAAGCCGCAGGAGGTAGCCGTCCGGGTCTATGGCGACGAACTGGAGGAGGCGCCGCTCAGAGGCCTCGACCCGGTAGGTCCGGGCCTCAAGGGGGATCAGGGGCTCGCAGCCGGCGGCCAAGTATCGGCCATGCGCCGCCCTGACGTCACGAACTTGAATCTGCAGGTTCACGCCGCGCCCGAAGGGCGGGGTCAGGGGCGCCGTCCGAAACCGCCGCCCCGGCCCGCCCGCCGCCTCCAGCATCAGCCAGGCGCCCTCCAGTTCAAGACAGGCGAAGGCCTCCTCCGGCCGCTGATAGAGCACCGAGAAGCCGAGGATCCGGGTATAGAAGGTCAGGGACGCCTTCAGGTTCGAGACATCCAGTTCAGGGACGAGCTTAGGCGCGCGGGTCCAGTCCATACCTACATTCTATCCTGTCTTGCGGCGGCGAGGAGGGGCTGAGGCAAGGCATTAGGCGACGGTGTCGCAAGGTCGGCGCCCCTCTGGACGATTTTCGCGAGCTTGACCGCCGGCCTGGGTCGAGATTCTGGAGCCCTTCGTTCCCGCGCGAAAGGCGCCGAAAGGATCCGCGTACCGCC
>JBJTFE010000233.1:0-3846 GCA_046093265.1 Phenylobacterium sp.
GTACTCGGGACGAAAGGACGATGGCCAACCCACCTGAGCTTTCGATCGAGTAGATCGCCCGTGTCGGCAAGCCGAGACGGGCCCACGTCGCTATCAATGACGCCATAGATGGGTGGTTTTGGCTTTCTGGCGGAGACGCAAGTGCACCGGAACATGGTCAGCTTGGAGCTTTCGTCACTCCTAGCCGCATGCCTCGGCTGATGCTGGCGAATCTTGAAGTAGGCGGCTTCCTGCGTAAGCGCCCGCATCTTCGGGCCTGGTCCTCAATCGGACCCAAATCTACGGGGCGGGGCGCACCCAGACCGCCAGGCGACCCGATGCGTCAGGTTCGCCGGTGAAGGCGAGGGCCTCCGATGTGCGGGCCGCCGCGAGGGCCTCTGCGGCCGTCCTCAGCCGGCAGCCCCGGGCCGGACAGTCTACCGGCCAGATGCGAGCGCGGATGACCCGTCCGTCCGGGTCGGTCGCCATGGGACGAAAGCCGAAATACGCCCAGGCCTCACCGGCCGACCCGTCGATCTGGACCTGCAGCAGGCCGGGGTCGCCCTCGGCGTAACGATAGCGACGCGCCGATCCCGCCTCGCCCGCAACCGGGCGCGCGAAGGCGGTTTCCCCGATCTGCAACGGGTCGGCGCACGGGGGCCAGCGATCCAGCTTAGACCTCAGGTTGAATCGACAGGTTTCGGCGGCGAGGCCCCAGAGACCTGACCGGGGCCGCGGTGAGGCCGCAGGCGCGGAGGGCAGCAGGGGCGCCGCAGACACCGCCTGGGGGCCGGGATAGCTGAAAAGCGCGGTCACCGCCGCCGCAAACGCCGCCAGGGTCATTCCAGGGGTCCTCTTTGGGAATCACCGCCGGAGATCCTACATGGCGACAGGCGGTTTTACCCGCACAAGGAGAGTCCTCATGCCCATGACCCAGAGCGCCCTGGAATCCGAACTCCGGGAAGCCTTCCCCGGCGCGGACATCCGCATCGAGGACCTTGCGGGAGACGGCGACCACTACCGAGCGCGCATTGTCTCGGAGGCCTTTGCAGGCCTGCCGAGGGTCCGCCGGCACCAGCTTGTCTACGCCGCCCTCAAGGGAAAGGTGGGCGGAGAACTGCACGCCCTGGCCCTCGAAACCCTGACGCCCGACCAGGCGGGATGAAGCTGCGCCTTGACCCGGCGCGGACAGCCCCCTAGCTGACACTCAGCCTCCGGGAGATTTCTCATGTCCACCGACAATCCGGCCCACGACTTCATCGGCAAGACCATCGCCGAAAACCAGGTCGTGCTTTTCATGAAGGGCGTGCCCGACCAGCCGCGCTGCGGCTTCTCCGCCCTCGTCGTCCAGGTGCTGGACCACATGGGCGTCGACTATGTCGGCGTGGATGTCCTCCAGGACCAGGACCTGCGCGAAGGCATCAAGTCCTTCTCCGACTGGCCGACCATCCCCCAGCTCTACGTAAAGGGCGAATTCATCGGCGGGGCGGACATCGTCAAGGAGATGTTCCAGTCGGGCGAACTGAAGACGCACATGGCCGAGCAGGGCCTGTTGGCCTGACCCTCGCCCCGTGAGCCGCCTGTTCGAGCCGCCGCAAGGCCAGCAGGTCTTCGCCCGGGACTTCACGCCCGGGCCCGCCGACATCGACGACAACGGCCACGTCAACAATGTCGTCTACCTCTCATGGGCCCAGGACCTCGCCATCGCCCACTGGGCGGCCCGCCAGCCGCCGGAGGACCAGGCGCGCTGGGCCTGGATCTGCCTGCGACATGAAGTCGACTACCGCCGCTCCCTGATGCCCGGCGAGACGGCCCGGGGCCGGACCTGGGTGGCCCGGGAGGCCGAGGGCCCGCGCTTCGACCGCTATGTCCGGATCGACGGCCCCGACGGCGCCATGTGCGCCCAGGTCCGCACCACCTGGTGCCTGATCGAACGCGAGGGCGGGCGGCCCCGCCGGGTGCCCCCTGAGATGGTGGCCCGCTTCATCGATCCGGTCCCGCCGACAGCGGGTTGAGCACGAAGACCGCCTCGCCGGCCGCAAGGCCCAGCTCCGTGCGGCTGAAGACCACTTCCACCCAGCCCGGCGGGTTCCCACGGCAGGTCTGGAGCCGCCGGCGGGCGAAGGCGATGGCGGCCACCCCGCGCCGGCGCTCGACGTGGAAGACGATGTCCGGCCGCCCCTCGCAGCCCCGGCTGGCGACCTCGATCACCAGGTCCTCGCGCCCAGCACGGACCCGGCGCACGGGCTCCAGCTCCGGATAGGGCCCGGCCGCCGGATAGCGCTCCAGCGCGGGCAGGCTCGCACAGCCGGCGAGGGCCAGGGTTCCGGACAGGAGGAAGCGGCGGGACAGCATCATGTCATTCGGCGGCAAAGCGCGACGCTCGGCAAGCGAAGACCAACGAAAAAGGCCCCGGATCGCTCCGGGGCCCCTGTTCGTCCTGGGTCGGCGTCCGGATCAGGACGCGTAGAATTCGACCACGAGGTTGGGTTCCATCTTCACCGGATAGGGCACTTCGGCCAGCTCCGGGGTCCGGATGAAGCGGGCCGACATGCCCTTGGCGTCGACCTCGATGTAGTCCGGCGTGTCGCGCTCGGCCGACTGCAGGGCCTCGAGCACCAGGGCCATGTTGCGCGAACGCTCACGGACCTGGACGACGTCGCCGACCTTCACGCGGTAGGAGGCGATGTTCACGCGCTTGCCGTTCACGGTCACGTGGCCGTGGTTCACGAACTGGCGGGCGGCGAAGACGGTGGGCACGAACCTGGCGCGATAGACCACCGCGTCCAGCCGGGCTTCCAGCAGGCCGATCAGGGTCTCGGCGGTGTTGCCCTTCCGGCGGGCGGCCTCGGCGTAGGTGCGCGAGAACTGCTTCTCGGTGAGGTTGCCGTAATAACCCTTCAGCTTCTGCTTGGCGCGCAGCTGCAGGCCGAAGTCCGAGGTCTTCTGCTTGCGGCGCTGGCCGTGCTGGCCGGGGCCATAAGAGCGCTGGTTGATGGGGGACTTCGGGCGACCCCAGATGTTCTCGCCCATCCGCCGGTCGATCTTGTACTTCGCCGAGTGGCGCTTCGACATGTGTCGTCTCTCTTCAAGTGACGCAGGCCGGCGATCCCGAGGGGACCGCGATTGCAACGGCGGCTCTGCATCTGCCCGTCATACCGGCGCCGGACCCGAAGGAACCGACGCGCGGAAACCGCGGTCCTTACCCCAGCGGGGGGCGAATTGCAACGCCGGCGCGGTCAGGCGGGCGTGACCGGCGGCAGTCGCCAGCGGCCGTCCAGCAGTTCGGGACGGGGCAGGTAGGCGCGCATGAAGAGGGCGAAGGGGCCCTCCGGCGCCGGCAGCCAGTTCGACTCCCGCTCCGCCCCCGGCGAGGCGGACCCGATCCAGATGTCGAGGGAGCCGTCCGGGTTGCGGGCGAGGCCCGGCGTGCGGTCGCCGATGGCGAAGCGGTTCAGGTCGTTGCGGGTGAAGAAGAACTGGCCGTCCTCCGTCGCCTCGTAGAGGCTGAGCGACCAGAAGCTCTCGACCGGGATCTGGCGGTCGGCCGGGAAATGCAGCCGCCAGGCGCGGGCGCCGTCGAACAGGGCCCGGGGCAGGTCGCCCTCCGCGCGCATGTACATGGCCTCCTCGGGGGGCAGGGCCGCAAGGCCGCCCACCGCGACGGCGGCGCGCAGGGCGTAGTTCTGGCCGAAGTTCCCCAGCCGTGCGTCAGGGTAGGACCAGCCGTCGATGAAGTTGGGGCCGGTCAGCCCGCCGGCGCCCCGGCCGAACCGGCGCCCGGCCTCCAGCCCCTCGGCGATGGCCTGGGCTTCCTCGGGGCCGAAGCGAGCGGGGTCAAAGGCCTCCAGGCCGAGGGGCGCCATC
>JBJTFE010000234.1:0-8254 GCA_046093265.1 Phenylobacterium sp.
ACGCCTTGCCGTCGCTCTGGACCGGCGTGCTTTACGATTCCACAGCTCTCGCTGCGGCCTGGGACCTGTGCCGTGACTGGCCGCTGGAGTCGCACGAGCGCCTGCGGGCGGACGTGACCCGTCTGGGCCTGAAGGCGAGGATCGGCTCGCGAACCGTCCAGGACGTGGCCCGGGACCTGGTGGCGATCGCCGCGGGCGGCCTCCGGCGACGGGCGCGTCTCGACGCGTCAGGCGCCGACGAGGCCCGCTATCTGGAGCCCCTGGCCGAGATCGCCGAGAGCGGCCTGACCCGCGCCGACCGGTTGCTGGAGCGCTTCCACGGCGAATGGGGCGGCCGGATCGATCCCGTCTGGCGGGAACCGGCCTTCTGAGCCCCGGCGTCGGCCGACTTGCCTGAACCTGCGGCCCGTGGTCTGTTGGCGCAGCTGACTCTCCTCGGGTGCGTTGCGCCCGCCCCGCGACGGGATCCCTTTTAGATGAACATCGTCATTCTGCTTGGTCTGCTCGTCACCCTGGCCACAGGCATACCGGTTCTGCGCCAGTTGCTGAGCGGGCATCCTCGCGGACTGCTTGTTCTTTTCTTCACAGAGATGTGGGAGCGGTTCTCCTATTACGGAATGCGCGGGATCCTGATCTTCTATCTGACCCAGCACCTGATGTTCGACAGGAGCGAGGCCAGCGCACTCTACGCGTCCTACACAGCCCTGGTGTACCTCCTGCCCCTGCTGGGAGGGTTCATCGCCGACCGCTGGCTGGGGTCACGCAAGGCGGTGGCGTTCGGGGCCCTGCTTCTGGTCGCCGGCCACATCTCCTTGGGTTTCGAGGGGCGGCCTTCACAGCAGGACCTGATCTACGGCGGCAACGTCTATCCCATTGTTTCCGAGGGCCGGATGGACGACCGGGTGGCCCACATTATGGTCGACGGCAAGAAGTATGAGTTCCAGGCCCGGGAAGGCGGCGGGATCGAGATTCCCGGCGTGCCGATCGCCTCCGGCCTCCCGACCTCCATTCCCGATGGAGACTACGAGGTCCGCACCCTGATCGACAACGGCTCGGCGAGCATGTTCTATTTCGCCGTTTCCCTGATCATTCTCGGAGTCGGCTTCCTCAAGCCCAATATCTCCGCAGTGGTGGGCGATCTCTACGCCCAGGGCGATCCGCGACGGGACTCCGGCTTTACCCTTTACTATTACGGGATCAACCTCGGCGCCTTCTGGGCGGCCATCCTGTGCGGCCTGCTGGGCCAGCACTTCGGCTGGTGGGCGGGTTTCGGCCTCGCCGGGGTCGGCATGTTGATCGGCTGGATCGTCTTCGTGCTGGGCAAGCCCCTGCTGCAAGGCAAGGGCGAGCCGCCTGATCCCGTCATGCTGAGCGAGCCCTTCGCGGGCTCAGTCAACCGCGAGTGGATGACCTATTTCATGTCGATCCTGGCCGTCGGAATCGTCTTCCTGACCGTTCAGAACAGCCGGCTCGTGGGCATAGCCCTTATCGCCTCGATCGTGCTTTCCCTGCTGGCCCTGGCCTGGATCATCGTCCGCGTCTGTCAGACCCGGGTGGAACGTCAGCGCATGGGGCTGGCGGTGATTTTGATCCTCGGGTCGGTGATCTTTTTCACCCTGTTCGAACAGGCCGGCTCGTCCCTCAACCTGTTCGCCTCGAACAATGTCGATCTGTCGCTGACGCCAGAGGCCGGGCGCTTCCTTGGCATCCCCTACGGGACACCGGAGCAGCTCGCCGCCGCCGGGATCCAACCTTCGGCCTGGTGGAGCTGGATCGATACATCGGTGGGTGCTGCGCAGACCCAGTCTTTCAACGCCGGCTTCATCCTGATCTTCGCGCCACTCCTGGCGGCCCTCTGGACCTGGCTGGGGCGTCGCGGGAAGGATCCGAACCCGACCCTGAAGTTCGGTCTCGGCCTGATTCAGGTGGGACTGGGCTTCCTGATCGTGGTCTGGGGCGCTGGCCTGCATGACAGCACCTTCCGCGTACCCCTGGTCCTCCTGGGACTGCTTTACCTGCTCCATACCACGGGTGAGCTCTTCCTCTCTCCCGTGGGCCTGTCCGAGATCACCAAGCTGACCTTGCCCGGCGTCGTCTCGTTTATGATGGCGGTCTGGTTTCTGGCCTCTTCCATCGCCCAGTATGTGGGCGGCTGGATCGCCGGCTTCCTGGTCACGGAATCGGTGGGTGGAGAGGTGCTGGACCCGGAGCTCGCGCTGAACACGGCGATCAACGGCTTCCGGGCACTGGGTTGGGCCGGCGTGATCTGCGGGGTCGCTTACATCGGGATCAGCTTCCTCGTCCGCACCTGGGCGCACGCGGACAAGCCGGTACGTGGCGAGCCCGAGACGCCCGCCGCCTGATCCGGGTCGCCGGGGTCAGCCGCCGGCGCCGCCCACCGTAAGGCCGGTGATCTTGAGTGAGGGCTGGCCGACGCCGACAGGGACCGACTGGCCTGACTTTCCGCAGACCCCGACGCCGGGGTCGAAGTCGAAATCGTCGCCGATCATGGTGACCCGGGTCAGGGCTGTGGGACCGTCGCCGATGAGGGTTGCGCCCTTGACCGGCCGGGTGATCCGGCCGTCCTCGATCAGGTAGGCCTCGGTGCACTGGAAGACGAACTTGCCGTTGGTGATGTCCACCTGACCGCCGCCGAAGTTGGCGCAGTAGAGGCCGCGCTTGGTGGAGGCGATCATCTCCTCGCGCGGCGTATTCCCGCCCTCCATCGCGGTGTTGGTCATCCGCGGCATGGGAATGTGGGCGTAGGACTGCCTTCGGCCGTTGCCCGTGGCGGTCAGGCCCATGAGCCGGGCGCTCATCCGGTCGTGCATGTAGCCCACCAGGATCCCGTCCTCGATCAGGACGGTGCGGCTCGTGGGGGTGCCCTCGTCGTCCACGGTCAGCGAGCCCCTGCGCTCCGGCAGGGCGCCGTCGTCATAGACCGTGACGCCCCGCGCGGCGACCTGCTCGCCGATGCGGCCGGCGAAGGCGGACGAACCCTTCCGGTTGAAGTCGCCCTCGAGCCCGTGGCCCACCGCCTCGTGGAGCAGCACGCCGTTCCAGCCCGGACCCAGGACCACGTCCATTTCACCGGCGGGGCAGGGACCCGCCTCCAGGTTGACCAGGGCCTGGCGCAGGGCCTCCTCGGCCTGGGCGCGCCAGCGGTCCGGGGCGATCCAGGCCTCGAAGCCGGCCCGCCCGCCGGCGCCCGCGAACCCAGTCTCCCGGCGTCCATCGCGCTCGACGGTGATCTGAACGTTGATTCGCGCCAGCGGGCGCACATCGCGGATCAGCCGTCCGTCCGCCCGGAGGATTTCCACGGTCCTCTGCTCGCCGGCGAGCGACGCCATGACCTGGACAACCCGGGGGTCCCGCTCCCGGCACCAGGCGTCAATCTCCTGCAGCAGGGCGACCTTGGCCTCGAAGTCGGGGGAGTCGGTGGGGTCGATGTCTTCATAAAGGCGCCGGTTGGTCGGGCGTGGCCCCTCATCGGCCGTGCCGGAATAGCCGCGACGGGCCAGGGCTGCAGACGCCGCGGCGCGCTTCAGGGCCGCTTCCGAAACTTCGCTGGAGTGAGCGTAGCCTGCCGACTCGCCGGCCACCACGCGCAGACCGAACCCGTCGGAGGTGTCAAAGGCGGCGGACTTCAGCCGTCCGTCGTCGAAAAGGAAGGACTCGCTGCGTGACCGCTCCAGGAAGATCTCGCCGTCGTCGGCGTCCCCGATCGCCTCGGCGAGCACGCGCCTGGCGGTTTCCGGGGCCAGGCCGTGGGTCTCGAGGAGGGCGGAGGATTCGGGGGGGCGGGACATGAAGGACTCCGTCTGACAGGCGTGCATCCCAGATAGGACCTGCAGACCCTTACGTCACCCTGTTGAGGGGCCTTCGAAAGGCCTTCGGGGCGCTTGGCAAGTCGGACGCGAGCGCGTATGGACGCCTCCGAGGGACCCGCTTTCGGCCATCCGGCGGCGCGGCCCACGAAGACGTCGGCGGGGCCGCCCTCCCGGGTCGGAGCCGCCCGTAAGCAATGACCGAGGGGACATGCAGTCTAGGGTTCAAGGCATTCGGGCGTGGCTGGCAGGCGCCGCCGCAACCGCCATGGCGACGGTCTGGGCGCTTCCCGCCCTGGCCGACGAGGTTCTGGTCGGGCAGCCGACTCCGGGCGCCATCGGGCTTCAGCCGGGGGTCACGCCGCTGAAACACGACGCCGCCTTCTTCCACGACGTCATCCTGCTGCCGATCATCACGGTCATCACGCTTTTCGTGCTGGCCCTGCTGGTCTGGGTCGTTGTGCGCTACAACAAAAAGGCGAACCCCACGCCGGCGAAGTGGAGCCACAACACGACGATCGAAGTGGTCTGGACCGTCGTACCGGTCCTGATCCTGATGTTCATCGCCATCTTCTCGTTCCGGCTTCTGTACGCCTACCACGACATGCCCAAGCCCTACATGACCGTGAAGGCCACGGGCTATCAGTGGTACTGGGGGTACGAGTATCCCGACAACGGAATCAGCGAATTCATCTCCAACGTGCTTCCCGAGGACAAGGCCAAGGCGAAGAACGTCCCCTATCTCCTGGCAGCCACCGAGCCCCTTGTGGTGCCGGTGGGGAAGCCCGTGCGGGTGATCGTCACGGGCGCCGACGTCATTCACGCCTTCGCCGTACCGGCCTTCGGGATCATCAGCGACGCCGTCCCCGGTCGGC
The DNA here is from genome assembly GCA_046093265.1 of Phenylobacterium sp. GTDB lineage: Bacteria > Pseudomonadota > Alphaproteobacteria > Caulobacterales > Caulobacteraceae > Phenylobacterium. Next base: position 4,703 of record JBJTFE010000234.1, read on the forward strand.
TGAATGAGACCTGGTTCAAGGTTGAGAAACCCGGCGTCTACTACGGTAACTGTCGGGAACTCTGCGGCGTGGACCACGCCTATATGCCGATCGAGGTCCGCGCCGTGAGCCAGGCCGAGTTTGACGCCTGGGTCGCTTCCAAGGGCGGTTACAACGTGGGCGCCGCCCCGGCGCCGGCTCCCGCCCCTGCAGTCCTTCCGGCCGCGGCGTCCGACGCTGCGGCCCCGCCTTCCGCCACGCCTGCGCCGGCCCCGGCGCCGACGTCGAATTGAGGTCAGGATAAGTTCAATGGCCCACGCTTCCACCGCTGATCACGATCACGATCACAAGCCCCCCTTCCTGGTTCGCTGGCTCTTTTCCACAAACCACAAGGACATCGGCACCCTCTACATCCTCTTCGCCATCATGGCGGGGCTGGTGGGCGGCGCCCTCTCGGGCCTGATCCGGCTCGAACTCGCCGAACCGGGCCTGCAGATCTTTGTGAAGGGCGGCTGGCTCGACCAGCTCGGCGTGGTTGAGGCCTCCAAGCACGGCTACAATGTGGTGGTCACAGCTCACGCCCTGATCATGATCTTCTTCATGGTCATGCCCGCCATGATCGGCGGTTTCGGCAACTGGTTCGTCCCGATCATGATCGGCGCGCCGGACATGGCCTTCCCCCGGATGAACAATATCTCGTTCTGGCTGCTCGTGGCGGCCTGGGTCCTTCTTTGCCTGTCCCTGTTCGTCGATGGCGGTCCCGGCAAGGGCTTCGGCGGGGGCTGGACGATCTATCCCCCGCTCTCGACCTCCGGACATGTCGGCCCGTCCATGGACCTGGCGATTCTGTCCCTGCACCTCGCCGGCGCGAGCTCGATCCTGGGCGCGATCAATTTCATCACCACCATCTTCAACATGCGTGCGCCGGGCATGACCCTGCACAACATGCCGCTGTTCGCCTGGTCGGTGCTGGTGACCGCCTTCCTCCTGCTCCTGTCCCTGCCGGTTCTGGCCGGGGCCATCACCATGTTGCTGACGGACCGGAACTTCAACACCCACTTCTTCGATCCGGCCGGAGGCGGCGATCCGGTGATGTTCCAACACCTGTTCTGGTTCTTCGGGCACCCCGAGGTGTACATCCTGATCCTGCCGGGCTTCGGCATCATCAGCCACATCGTTTCGACCTTCTCTCGCAAGCCTGTGTTCGGCTACCTCGCCATGGCCTACGCCATGGTGGCCATCGGCTTCGTCGGCTTCATCGTCTGGGCCCACCACATGTACACCGTGGGCATGCCGGTCGACTTGAGGGCCTATTTCGTGGCGGCCACCATGGTGATCGCCGTGCCGACGGGCGTGAAGGTCTTTTCCTGGATCGCCACCATGTGGGGCGGCTCCCTGGACTTCAAGACGCCCATGCTCTGGGCGATCGGCTTCATCTTCCTCTTCACGGTAGGCGGCGTCACCGGGGTGGTTCTGGCCAATGCGGGCATCGACTACACCCTGCATGACACCTACTACGTGGTGGCCCACTTCCACTATGTGCTGAGCCTGGGCGCCGTGTTCGCCATCTTCGCCGGCTTCTACTACTGGTTCGAAAAGATGTGGGGCGTGAAGTACAACGAGTTCCTCGGCGTGGTGCACTTCTGGATCACCTTCGTCGGCGTGAACCTGATCTTCTTCCCGCAGCACTTCCTGGGCCTGCAGGGGATGCCCCGCCGCTATGTCGACTACCCTGAGGCGCTGACCTTCTGGAACCAGGTGTCCACCCAGGGCTACCTGATCACTGTGGTTGGCGTCGGGGTCTTCCTCCTGATCCTGGTCGAGGCCGCTGTGCGTCGTCGCAAGGCCGAGGCCAATCCGTGGGGCGAGGGCGCCACGACCCTGGAGTGGACGCTGTCGTCTCCCCCGCCCTTCCACCAGTTCAGCGATCCCCCGGTCTTCAAGCCGGATTCGCACCGCTAATCGCGCCGGCCTGGTTCAACAGGCCGGACTTCGTAACCAAATGGGGGGCGCGGGCCGGTGTGATCCGGTGCGCGCCCCTCTCTGTGTCAGGTAACCCGGTCAGATGACCCCGCCCGCCGCCGTTCCGACCGCAACGCCCGCCCGGTGGCAGGACTTTGTCCAGCTGCTCAAGCCCCGCGTCATGTCCCTGGTGGTCTTCACAGCAGCGACCGGGCTGATCTGCGCCGGGGCGCCCATCCACCCCGTCATGGGTGCGATCGCGATCCTGTGCATCGCGGTGGGGGCGGGCGCCTCGGCGTCGCTGAACATGTGGTACGACGCCGACATCGACGCCCGGATGCGCCGGACCCGCGGTCGTCCGGTTCCGGCCGGTCGGGTCCAGTCCGCGGATGCGCTCGCGCTCGGGGTCGTCCTCTCCCTGTTCTCCGTCATGCTTCTGGGCCTGGCCCTCAACTGGCTGGCCGCAGGCCTCCTGGCCTTCACCATCTTCTTCTATGCGGTGGTCTACACCATCTGGCTCAAGCGCTGGACGGCGCAGAACATCGTGATCGGCGGCCTCGCCGGCGCCCTTCCGCCGGTGATCGGCTGGGCCGCTGCGACGGGCCAGGCGCCCCTGGACGCCTGGATCCTCTGCGCCATCATCTTCATGTGGACGCCGCCACACTTCTGGGCCCTGTCCCTCTATACCAGCGAGGACTACGCCGCCGCCGGCTTGCCCATGCTTCCGGTGACCGCCGGCGCCGCCGTCACCCGCCGTCAGATCTGGATCTACAGTCTTCTTCTGATCCCGGTCTGCCTAGCGCCCGTCGCCACCGGACTGGGTGGAGCCGCCTATCTGGCGGTCGCCGCCCTCGGCGGAGCCGTCTTCCTGTTGCTCGCCTGGCGGGTCCGTAAGGGCCGCGCCGGAGACGCCGCCGATCCCCGGGTGACCGACGGCCTCTACGACGTGAAGGCGGCGGCGCGGGACGCCCGCAACCTCTTCGCCTACTCCATCCTTTACCTGACCCTACTCTTCGCCACCCTCCTTGGGGAACACCTCCTCGGCGGGGCGGCCCCCGGACTCCCAGGAGGTCTGACATGACAGAGCCTGACGCCGAAACGACTCCCTTGGCGCCAGTTTCGGACGACGCCGCTAACCGGGCCCGCCGCGGAAGGAATCTGGCCATCGCCCTTGGGCTGGTCGGGTTTGTCGTGCTGGTCTACCTCGTTACAGTCTTCAGGATGGGTGGAAGTGTCCTCGACCGACCCCTTTGACATCTCCCGCAGCAACGCCCGGGTGGCCGCCTGGTGCGCCGTCGGCTTTGTGACCATGATCGGCGCCGCTTATGCGTCGGTGCCCCTCTACCGCGCCTTCTGCCAGCTGACCGGATTCGACGGGACGCCCCGGCGGGCCGAGCAGGCGTCCGCGACGACCCTGGAGCGGAGCCTTGTTGTGCGCTTCGACGCCAATGTCCGGGATCTGCCCTGGAGCTTCCGGGCGCAGCAGACCTCCCAGACCCTCCGGATCGGCCAGACCGGCCTTGCCTACTTCACGGTGACCAACAACAGCGACCGTCCGGTCACCGGTCATGCGGTCTACAACGTCACACCCCAACTCGCGGGGGCCTACTT
>JBJTFE010000235.1:0-2228 GCA_046093265.1 Phenylobacterium sp.
GTCCGAGGGCTTGGGGGGCGCGATCACCCGGGTCGCGCGGGTCGACAGGTGCTCGGTGATCCGCTGGATCGAGCCGTCCTTCCCCGCTGCGTCGCGGCCCTCGAAGACGATCAGAACCTTGTCACCCGCCGCGATGGCGTGCTGCTGATAGCGGACCAGCGCCAGCTGGAGCCGCTGGAGATCTTGCTCATAGGTGTCGCCAGTCGGGGTCTTTCCACTCATCCTTGTAGCCTAGGCGGGGGCCGGCTTCGGGTCTAGGAGGAAGCATGATCCGCCTTCATGTGGAAAGTGGCCTTGCCCGGGGCCAGGCGCTGGCGCTCCCGGACGCCCAGGGGCGATATCTGGTCCAGGTCATGCGACGCGGGCCCGGGGATGAAGTTCTGGTCTTCAACGGCCGGGACGGGGAGGGGCGGGCGCGCCTCACCGCCGCCGATCGGCGGGAGGTGCGCCTGACCCTGGAGCGCCGGACCCGGGTCCAGCCGCCTGCGGGCGGGCCCGTGCTGATCCTGGCCCTCGTCAAGCGTGCGCCCCTGGAAACCGCAGTGGCGAAGGCCGTGGAACTGGGCGTCGCCACGATCCGCCTGATCACCACCGACCGGACCAACGCCGACCATACCCGGATCGACAGGCTTGAGGTCATAGCCATCGAGGCCGCAGAGCAGACCGGTCGTCTGGATGTCCCCCGGATCCACCCTCCGGAACCGCTGAGCGGCGCCCTTGACGCCCACGCTGTGAACGGCCCTGTCGTCTATTGTGACGAATCGGGAGACGCGCCGCCACTTCTTGCGGCGCTCCGCGACATCCCCTCCGGAACGCCGGCTGTGCTCATTGGCCCGGAGGGAGGATTTTCGCCCTCTGAGCGAACCGAGCTGAAGGCGCGCATCGGCGTCATCCCGGTGTCGCTTGGTCCTCGCATATTGAGGGCGGACACTGCGGCCCTGGCGGCCCTGGCCGTTATGCAGGCGGCGATCGGCGACTGGAGAGACTGATTTCTCAGTGAGGATCGAGAATTCCTGATTTGCGCCCGGGCGGCTAAGCGGCGTAAAGATCGCGCCCCGCTGCGCGCGGGATCGGGAAGGGAACCGACGGGTACAGGGGTATGGCCGAGTCCAAGGTCGATGATCGACCGCTCGACTTTTCTGACGTCGTCGCCTGGCTTCAGGCGGGCGAAAAACCCCCAGCCGACTGGCGGGTGGGGGCCGAGCACGAGAAGTTCGTTTTCCGCAAGGCGGATCACAGCCCTGTCGCCTATGAAGGCGAGGCGGGCATACTTGCGCTCATGGAGGGCCTGAAGGCCTTCGGTTGGACGGGGGTCTTCGAAGGGGAGACTCTGATCGGACTGGAGCGCGGCAAGGCCAATGTGAGCCTTGAGCCGGGCGGGCAGTTCGAGCTGTCGGGTGCGCCCCTCGCCGACATGCACCAGATCGCGGAGGAAACCGCGGGCCACCTTGCCGAGGTCAAGGCGGTGGGCAACCGCCTCGGTCTGGGTTTCCTGGGTCTGGGCTTCACCCCTGAATGGCGCCGCGGGCAGATTCCGGTCATGCCCAAAGGCCGATACCGGATCATGCGCGCCTACATGCCGAAGGTCGGTGGCAAGGGCCTGGACATGATGTTCCGCACCTGCACGGTGCAGGCGAACCTGGACTTCGCCGATGAGGCCGACATGCGGCTCAAGTTCCGCACCAGCCTCGCCCTCCAGCCTGTCGTCACCGCCCTCTTCGCGAATTCCCCTTTCGTTGAGGGGCTGCCTTCCGGGTTCCTGACCGCGCGGGCGAATGTCTGGACCGACACCGATCCGGACCGGACGGGGATGCTGGACTTCGTCTTCGAGGACGGCTTCGGTTACGAAACCTACGCCAATTATCTGCTTGATGTTCCTATGTATTTCGTCAAGCGTGACGGGGCTTACGTGGACATGTCCGGGCGGTCCTTCCGTCAGTTCATGACCTCGGGCTTTGATGACCGGCCCGGCGATCGGCCCAGCCTGAAGGACTTCGCAGATCACGCCACGACCGCCTTCCCGGAGGTGCGGTTGAAGCAGTACCTGGAGATGCGCGGCGCGGATGTCGGTCCCCAGCCCATGCTGCACGCCTTGCCGTCGCTCTGGACCGGCGTGCTTTACGATTCCACAGCTCTCGCTGCGGCCTGGGACCTGTGCCGTGACTGGCCGCTGGAGTCGCACGAGCGCCTGCGGGCGGACGTGACCCGTCTGGGCCTGAAGGCGAGGA
>JBJTFE010000236.1:0-15489 GCA_046093265.1 Phenylobacterium sp.
GTCTCGGGTCCGGCGGAGTGGGGATAGCCCACCCAGCTCGCCTGTCGGGGGGCCGGCCGGTAGGACATGACCGACAACTTGTTCATGTGGGTCGTGGCGCCCAGCTCGAAGAGCATGTCGAGATTGTCGTCGGCGATCAGCTGAGCGGCCTCGCGGTCGGTAATGTCCTTGTGCCAGCGGAAGCCGTCGACCCACTGGGTGATCTGCTTCTGGGTCGGATCCTCCTCGCCCTGGTACCAGGAGTAGCAGAAGACCTCGAACCGGCTGCGGTCGTAGTGCTCGAAGAGGGGGATGGCGAAATAGGCCACCGGGTGCCCCCTCAGGTCCGAGGACATGTAGCCCACCCGGATCTTTCCCCCCGGCGCGCGCGGCGCGGGATGGGTGATAGGCCGGCGGGCGGCGGCGGCGTCGGCCAGCCGCCCCCATATGCGATGCTGCTCGACCAGCTCAAGCCGGTCCTCGGGCGTGCGCACCCGCGCCAGGTGCGCCATCAGGGCGGTGTGGCGGCCCGCATCAGCCCAGGTCCGGCCGACCTTGGCGAAGGAGCCCAGGGCCTCAAGGCGGTCATAGTCGGCGACCCGGACCAGGAGCTCGTAGATGACCTTGAGGTTGCCGGGGGTCAGTTCGGCCCTGTCCAGCACATCGATCATGGTGCGGTAGGCCGCCTCGAGATTGCCGCCCTCATCGCCGGTGCGGTCGCGACCCAGGCTCTCGGCATAGGTGATCCGGTAATCGACATTGTCCGGCGCCAGCTCGATGGCCCGGCGGAAGTGCTCATTGGCCCGGGGCCGGTCGTAGTCCGTCAGGGCGCCGCCCAGCTGGAAGTGCAGCCAGGCGGCGTCGGGGTTGACCTTCAGCATGTCCAGCATCTGCTGCTCGGCCTCGCGCATACGCCCTGAACGGCGCAGCATGGAGAGCCGGGCCTCCTGAAGCCGGGCGTCGCCTGGGCACGCCTTGAGTCCCCGGTCCAGGGCCTCGAGGCCTTCGACGGGGCCGCGGGAGTCGGAGCTGGCCGCGGACAGGTCCAGCCAGGCGTCGACCATGTCGGCCTTCATCCGGGTGGCGAGGTTGAGGCGCTGAAGGGCCTTGTCGAAATCCTTCGCGAACCAGTGGGCGCGCCCCAGCTGGCGCTGGAGCTCGGCGTTGGAGGGCGCCGCCCGGACGAGCTGCGAGAAGAGCTTGATGGCGCGGGGGTCCCTGGCGTCGTTGAAGACGTTCCCGAGGTTCTGCTGGATAGAGTCGCTGCGGGGGTTCAGCCTCAAGGCCTTCTCGAGGGCGTCTACCGCGTCGGGGTATCGCTTGAGCCGGCGCAGGGCGACGCCGAGGATGTTCCAGAGCTCCGGATCGCGGGGATGTCGCTCCACCGCGCGTCGCCCCACGGTCTCGGCCAGGGCGTAATCGCGGTCGCGGATCAGCATGGCGCCCAGGTTGCGGTAGACCCCCGCCGGGGCGTCCGGGTCCGCCTCCAGCTGCTCGGCCGTCAGGCGCTTGCCCTCGTCGCGCCGTCCGGCCTGGAACGCGGCTTCGGCTTCGGCGAATCGATTAAGGGACATAGGGGCTCCGGGGAGATCATCGCCGACGCGAACGGCGGAGGCGCAATCTAGGGCCTGGCGACCGTCGGGACAATCGCCAGGGTGATTTGTGGCTAGCTGTGGAGCCTCAACAGGTTGTCCTGACCCAAGCCGAGCCGGCTGATGGGCGTGTGTGACTTTGTCCCGCCGTGCGGTCGATGCCAGTTGTAGCGATGCAGCCAGGCGGGCAGCTGGACGGCGCGATCGTCTGAGCTGTCGTAAGTCTGTGTGTAGGCCCATTCCCTGAGGCTGGTCTGGATGAAGCGCTCGGCCTTTCCAGTGGTCTTGGGCGTGTAGGGTTTGGTGCGGGTGTGCTTGAGGCCCAGGTCGCGGCAAGCGTCACGGAAGGCCTGGGATTTGTAGCAGGCGCCGTTGTCGGTCATCACCCGGCTGACGGTGACGCCGAGGCTGGCGTAGTAGGCGACCGCCGCCTTCAGGAAGGGCACGGCGCTCTCCATGGTCTCATCGGGATGGATCCGGCTGAAGGCCACGCGGGAGTGGTCGTCGATGCAGACGTGAACAAACTCCCAACCGCCGCCGCGGTTGTTGCTCTGGCCGGTCCGGTCGCCGGTCACCCGCTGGCCGGGCCTCTTGAAGCGGCCGAGCTTCTTGATGTCGATGTGGATCATCTCTCCGGGCGCCTTGCGCTCGTAGCGGACGATCGGCGCGGGCGGGTCCAGGTCCCTGGTCCGGCTCAGGCGCACAGCCCGCAGGATGCGGCTCACCGTGGCTGGTGAGACCCCGGTCTCCCTCGCGATATGCTGACTGCAGAACCTCTGGCGATGCAGGGCGATGACCCGTTCCACAGTCTCGACCGGCGTCGGCCGATGAAGCCGGTGAGGGCGCGACGAGCGATCCGCGAGGCCGTCCGGGAGTACCCAAACGGGAGCCTCAGCGTCTTCTGGGGGCCGCGCCGGCTTGGAGACTATGCGCCGGATGGCTCCCTCATCACGCAAGGCACAGCGCTTGCCGCCTGAACCCGCGCGACCGACGCCGGGGTCATGCGCGCATGACCCCAGCCACAAACAGAGAAGCGGACACTTCACGCGCTCCAAGAAACGGTCAGATTGACTCGCTAGCGACAGCGTGAGATCAATCAACAGACATGCCAGAACGTCCAGGAAGGCCGACTTCAATTCAGTGAATATCGGGAGTTGAGTCGATGGCGCATTGGAATCGAAGATCTGTTGTCGGCGCAGGATTGGCCGCGCCGTTACTCAGCGCCGCTGGGTACGCAGACAATGCGCATGGCGTCGCCAGCGCCGCCGTGCGCCTTCGTCGTCCACTCAACACAAGCGCCGAGGACCCAATACCGGAATTGGTTCGGTTCGCAACGCTTGCCGCCAACAGTCACAATGCGCAGCCTTGGCTCTTCGAGCGCACCCCGACAGGTATTTCCATTCTTCCGGATGTCGCCCGGCGTTGCCCGGCGGTTGATCCGGATGATCACCACGTCTTCGCAACGCTTGGCTGTGCGGCTGAGAATATTGCGATCGCAGCGCCTTCGTTAGGGCGTGCGGCAGAGGTCATGTTCGAAGCCGAAGCAAAGCGTGTGAACATCGTGCTGACATCAGGCGCCTCAAGCGCGCATCCACTTGTGGACGCCATCCCACGCCGCCAATGCACGCGTTCAGTCTATAATGGACAGCTCATTCCGACTGAACAGCTCGCGCTCCTTGAGGCTGCCGGCGCCGTTGAAGGCGTCGACATGCGCATCTTCACCGAGCGCGCTATGATCGACCGCATTCGTGACACTGTCATCGACGCCAATCGCGCGCAAATGCAGGACCAGGCATTTGTTGCGGAGCTCAGGGCCTGGATTCGATTCAATGAGCGGAGCGCGTTGGCGACCCAGGACGGCCTCTTCGCAGCCTGCTCGGGAAATCCGACTGTGCCAGACTGGCTGGCGGGAGCGTTGTTCCCGATCGTCTTCACGATCGAGTCCGAGACCAAGAAGTACCGCGAGCAAATGGCGTCCACGCCGGGCGTTGCGGTATTCACGGCGGCTTCTGAGGACCCTGCTCACTGGATGCATACTGGTCGTGCCTATCAGCGGTTTGCTCTGCAAGCCGCCGCGCTCGGAATCAAGCACGCGTTCATCAACCAGCCCGCCGACGTCCCCGCAAGCCGCGCGCCTTTGGCCGATCTTCTGGGTATGCCAGGCAAGCGCGTCGATCTCTTGGTGCGTTTCGGCTACGCACCTGATTTGCCGTTCTCCTTGCGACGCCCAACCGAGGCGGTTTTACGCGCCTGAAGCCGCTGACGAAAAACAAAGGCCTAAGGCGGGTATGTCGCGAATGAGCCAATCCGCCTCTTTTTGGACATAATGTGACGGACGGCGGGTTGCTCAAGACCTGCCGCTCATCAAGCGTGGCCCCATCCGGGCTAAACTCGCCGTGAGATGCCGGTCGCGCTCGTCGACTTGGCGCAGGATGAACGACACCTGCGCCTCACTGAACTTCGACCTCTTCATGGTCGCTCCTCGCTCCGTGGCCCATGCCGCAAAACGAGAAGATTCTAGCTCAGACCGGTCCAGTTTTTCAGGAGCGGGTCCGACTCGCTGGCACATCGCCAGGGTGATTGAAGCCGCGACAGCGCCGTTCCAACGGCGAGACCGGTGAATATCCCGCCCCTGTCATCAAACTGTCACTCAAGCGTCATATTCGGCACGCCTCATGGTCGCCTCGCCCAAGTGAGAACCCGACTTGCCTCAGCCTGAAACCCGCAAGGAGCTTGCCGGCGCCGCCCTCGCCCTTGGCGTCGCCTCGGCCGTAATGGCTGTCGCGGGCGTGTGGGCCTGGGCAGGCCGGGGGGCGATCGAGATCGCCGCCCTTCTCCTCGCCGGGGTGGCGGCGGCGGCGATCGCGGCGCGGCGGCTCCGTCCCACCGGGGTCCGCCCTTCCACCGAGGCGACGGAACAGAGGGTGCGCGAAGCCGTCGAGCGGGTCGAGGCCCGCCTGACCGCCCTCCTGGACGCGGCTCCCGATCCCCTCCTTGTCGTCTCCGCCCGCGAACCCGACGACCTGAGCAGCCTGAGGATCGAGCGGGCCAACGCCGCGGCCTGCAGCCTGTTCCGCATCTCCGCGCCGCCGATGCTTCTGGTCTCGGTGCTGCGCGATCCCGAGGTGCTCTCGGCCGTCGACGAGGCCTTGTTCGGCGGCGTTGAGGCCAGGTGCGCCTTCACCTCAGGCGCCTCCCAGGAGCGCAGCTTCCAGACCCTGGTTCGGCCCCTGGACCCTGAGGATGACCAGCTTCGGCGCGCGGTCCTCCTGTTCCGCGACGAGACAGACATGCGGCGGGCCGAGCGCACACGGGCTGACTTCCTCGCCAACGCCAGCCATGAGTTGCGTACGCCCCTGTCCTCCCTGTCCGGCTTCATCGAGACCCTGAAGGGACACGCCCGGGATGATCGGCAGGCCCAGGACCGGTTCCTGGGGATCATGCAGAACCAGGCGGACCGGATGGGCCGACTGATTGACGACCTCCTCTCGCTCAGCCGGATTGAGTTGAACGAGCACGTGGCGCCCCAGAGCGAAACCGACCTGGTGCTGGCGGCCGCAGACGTGGTGGATGCCCTTGCACCCCAGGCGGCGCGCCGGGGGGTGCGGATCGAAGCGGATCTCCCGGCCCCGGGGTCGGTCCTGGTCCGCGGCGACCGGGACCAGCTGGTGCAAGTGATCCAGAACCTGACCGACAACGCCGTGAAGTACGCACCCGCTGAGGGTCGGGTCCGGCTGACGGTCCGCGCCAACCTCGGTCGGGAGGCGGCCCAGACGGCCATCCTGGAGGACGCCGCCCGCCTGACACTGGTGGCCCCGGACGCCCCCGGCGCTCGATACGCCATGATCCGGGTGCAGGACGAAGGGCCGGGTCTCGTCCGGGAACACCTGCCCCGCCTGGCGGAACGGTTCTATCGCGTCGAGGGGCAGAAGAGCGGCGAGCGTCCCGGGACGGGCCTCGGGCTCTCGATCGTCAAGCATATCGTCAACCGGCACCAGGGTGTGCTGGCCGTGGAGAGCGCCCCCGGCCGCGGAACGGTCTTCACAGTTCTCGTGCCGGAGAGACTCCCCGTAACGGAAGTGTCGCAGTAATGACCTACGGCATGGAGAGGCGAGTCCGCTCCCCGGCCTTCCCCGAAGGCTCCGAGAGATCTTGCGTCAGGCCCGGAGGGAGCCGGAAGTGACCCATCGATGCTGACCCTTGTCGCCCTTTTGATCCTGATGACCTTCTCGGGCGCCGTCTACTGGGCGGCGCGCCGGCGCGCGGGGGTCATAGCCCGCGGATCGAGCACGCCTATCAACTCTCGCCCCGGTCACCACGGCGCCTACGCCGCCGTCTGGACAGCCGCCCCCGCCGCCCTGGTCCTGATCCTGGTGGGGGTCTTCGGAGACCGGGTGGAGGAATCCCTCGTCGAGGCGCGACTTCCGGCGGTCGTGCGCGCGATGGACGCCGCCGAGCAGCAGATCTTCCTGGACGACGCCATCTCCCTGGCCCGAGGCCAGGCGAGAAGCGAGACACTCTACGCCCCGGAGGTACAGGCGGCCTTGGAGGCCTCCGCCGCCGAGGTGAAGGTGCTGGAGGGCCGCCTTCACCTCTTCAGCCTGGCCGCCGCCGCCGCCCTTGCCCTCGCCGGGGCCGTCTGGGGACTGAGCCGGATCCAGGCCGCATTCCGGGCCCGGGAGGGTGTCGAGCGCTGGCTGAAAGGTCTGCTTCTGGCCTGTTCGGTCACTGCAGTCTTCACGACCGTCGGGATCGTCGCCTCCCTGGTCTGGGAGAGCTGGCGCTTCTTCCAGGCCGTGCCTCTGCAGGCATTCCTCTTCGGCCTCGAATGGGATCCGCAGAGCGCCATGTACGCCGACCAGGTGGTGTCGGAAGGCGCCTTCGGGGCCATCCCCCTGTTCGCCGGCACCTTCCTCATCATGCTGATCGCCATGCTGGTGGCCGCTCCCGTAGGCCTGTTCGCGGCCATCTACCTGTCGGAGTACGCCTCCCCCCGCACCCGCGGCCTGGTGAAGCCCCTTCTGGAGGTGCTCGCAGGGGTGCCGACCGTGGTCTACGGCTTCTTCGCCGCCCTGACCGTCGGGCCCCTGTTCCGGGCGGGTTTCAACGCCATCGGCGCCCAGTTGGTCGGCGGCCCGTTCAACGACCTGGGTCTCTATCTGGGAGAGGTCCAGAACCAGATGGCCCTGGTCGCAGGCGCGGTGATGGGGGTCATGCTCATCCCCTTCGTCTCCTCCCTGTCGGACGATATCATCAACGCCGTGCCGCAGTCCCTGCGGGATGGCAGCCTGGCCATGGGCGCCACCCGGTCCGAGACGGTCAAGAAGGTGGTGCTGCCCGCAGCCCTGCCCGGGGTCATGGCCGCCATGCTGCTGGCCGTCTCCCGGGCGGTGGGCGAGACCATGATCGTGACCATGGCGGCGGGCCTGCAGGCGAAGACTACGCTCAATCCCCTGGAGACCGTGACGACCGTCACCGTTCAGATCGTGACCCTGCTGACGGGCGATCAGGAGTTCGACAGCCCCCGAACCCTGTCGGCCTTCGGTCTGGGCCTGACCCTGTTCGTGGTGACCCTGCTGCTCAACGTCGTCGCCCTGCGGATCGTCCAGCGTTATCGGGAACAGTATGACTGAGATCCCCTCCCCTCGGGCTGACCTCAAGGCCGCCGTGGCGAAACGGCTCAAGGCGCGCAACGCCGCCGAGCGCCGCTTTCAGCTCTATGGGCGGATCGCCATCGCCATCGCCCTGGGATTCCTCGTGCTCCTTCTCGGGCGGATCGTCCAGCAGGGCTGGTCGACCTTCACCGACTACAGGATCACCACTCGGGTGTTCGTTGATCCTGCGCGGATTGATCCCGCAGATCCGGCCGGCGCGAACTACGATGCGATGATCGCCGAACAGCTTCTGAAGCGAATCGGCGTTGCCGACGATGAGTTCGGTTCCCGAAGCGACGCCATGAGGGACCTGCTGTCCGGCGACCTCGGTTTCCAGGTTCTCGACCGGGTGAAGGCGGACCCTGCAGTCATCGGTCGCACTCTGACCGTCTCGGCGCCCTTGAAGGCGGATGCCGGGCTCTATTTCAAGGGCCAGATTCAGCGCGCGACGCCCGAGTCCGAGCGTCCGTTGACCGACCAGCAGCTGGCCTGGCTCGACCGGCTCAATGCCGAAGGTCTGGTGAAGTCCGAGTTCAACACCACCTTCCTGATGCGTTCCGACTCCACCGAGCCGGAGCAGGCGGGTGTGCTTGGCGCCGTGGTCGGTTCAGCCCTCATGCTGATCCTGACGGCGGCTCTGGCCATCCCGATCGGCGTCCTGGCGGCGACCTATCTCGAAGAGTTCGCGCCTAAGAACCGATGGACCGACCTGGTGGAGGTCAATATCAACAACCTCGCGGCGGTGCCGTCCATCGTCTACGGCCTGCTGGGCCTGGCGGTCTTCATCAACTGGCTGAATGTACCGCGTTCATCTCCTCTGGTGGGCGGACTGGTGCTGGCCCTGATGTCTCTGCCGACGGTGATCATCGCCACCCGATCTGCGCTGAAGGCGGTGCCGCCCTCCATCCGCGAGGCGGCCCTGGCCTTGGGCGCCTCCCGGACCCAGACCGTCTTCCACCATGTCCTGCCCCTGGCCCTGCCCGGGGTGATGACCGGCTCCATCCTTTCCCTGGCCCACGCACTGGGGGAGACCGCCCCCCTGCTCATGGTCGGCATGGTCTCGTTCGTGCCCGGGGTCCCTGACGCTCTGACCTCGGCGAGCACCGTCCTGCCGGTTCAGATCTTTATATGGGAGAACGCCTCGGAGCGGGCTTTCCAGGAGCGCACCGCAGCGGCCATCATGGTTCTGCTGGCCTTCATGATCCTGATGAATCTCGCCGCCGTCTTGCTGCGGCGCCGGTTCGAACGTCGCTGGTGATCCGATGACAGACGCCCAGATTTCCCCTCCCCGCCTTACGCCCTCGACGGATGGCCCCCAGGCTCCCGACGGCGTCCCGCGGATCTCCGCCAGCGGGGTGCGCGTCTTCTACGGAGACAAGCAGGCCCTCTTCGACATCGACCTCGACGTTCCCGACCGGGCGGTCACCGCCCTGATCGGCCCCTCGGGATGCGGCAAGTCGACCTTCCTGCGGTGCATCAACCGGATGAACGACACCATCCCGGGCGCCCGGGTGGAGGGCCGCATCCTGCTGGATGGCGAGGACGTCAACGACCGCGACCTCGATCCCGTGCTGCTGCGGGCCCGGGTGGGCATGGTGTTCCAGAAGCCCAATCCCTTTCCCAAGAGCATCTTCGAGAACGTCGCCTATGGTCCGCGGATCCACGGGATCGCCACCTCTCGCTCCGAGCTCGAGGGCGTAGTCGAACAGGCCCTGAAGCGGGCCGGGCTGTGGAAGGAGGTGTCCGACCGGCTGGACCAGCCGGGAACGGGCCTGTCCGGCGGCCAGCAGCAGCGCCTGGTGATCGCCAGGGCCATCGCCATCAATCCAGAGGTGATCCTGATGGACGAGCCCTGCTCGGCCCTGGATCCCATCGCCACGGCGCGGATCGAGGAGCTGATCGACGAGCTGAGGGCCCAGTATTGCATCATTATCGTGACCCACTCGATGGCGCAGGCGGCCCGGGTCTCGCAGCGGACGGCCTTCTTCCACATGGGCCGGTTGGTCGAGGCCGGACCCACCGGCGACATCTTCACCCGTCCGGGGGATTCCCGGACGCAGGACTACATCACCGGCCGCTTCGGCTGAGGGCGACCCCATGAACGAACACATCGTCAAGTCCTACGAGGACGAACTGAACACCCTGGCGGCGGAATGTGCGCGCCTTGGCGGTCTGGCCGAGGCGCAGCTCGCCGACGCCATCCAGACCGTCGTCCGGCGGGAGCCAGAGCTTGCCGACCGGGTGATCCGGCAGGACGACCGGCTCGACGAGATCGAGGCCGACATCGAACAGAAGGCGATCCGCCTGATCGCCCTGCGCCAGCCGATGGCCAACGACCTGCGCAAGACCGTCGCCGCGCTGAAGATCGCCTCCAACCTGGAGCGGTGCGGCGACCTGGCGAAGAGCATCGCCAAGCGGGGCCTGGTCCTGACCGATGTGGAGCCCATGCCCGCCCTCAGCCGGTCCATCGAGCGCATGGGCCTTCTGGTGCAGGCCCGCCTGAGGGCGGTTCTGGACGCCTACGCCTCGAACGATGCCGAGGGCGCCATGGAGGTCTGGCGGCGCGACCAGGAGGTCGACGAGCACTACAATAGCCTGGTCCGGGAGCTCCTGACCTACATGATGGGTGACGCCCGGACGATTACGCCCTGCGCCCACCTCCTGTTCGTCGCCAAGAACCTCGAGCGGATCGGCGACCACGCCACCAACATCGCCGAGATTGTCCACTACGAGATCACGGGCGAGCAGGTCAGCCCCGCCGACCGGCCGCGCGCCGACGACCTGAGGGCCTGAACCCATGTCGGTGAATCCCCGGATCCTGGTGGTCGAAGACGACGACGCCCTCGGAACTCTGCTGCGCTACAACCTGGAGCGCGAAGGCTATGACGTCGCCCTGGCGACCGATGGCGAGGAGGCCCTCATCCAGTCGGAAGAAGGCCTTCCGGACCTCGTGGTGCTGGACTGGATGCTGCCCAAGGTCTCGGGCATCGAGGTCTGCCGCCGGCTGCGCCAGCGCCCGCAGAGCCGGAACGTGCCGATCATCATGCTGACCGCCCGGGGTGAGGAAAGCGACCGCATCCGCGGCCTGGACACCGGCGCCGACGACTATCTGGTGAAGCCCTTCGCCATCACCGAACTGACCGCCCGGATCCGCGCCGTGCTTCGCCGCCTGAGGCCGGGCCTGGCCGAGGACGTCGTGATCCGCGGGGCCCTGGCCCTGGACCGCTCGGCCCACCGGGTGACCCGCGACGGGGTGGAGGTGCACCTCGGCCCCACCGAGTTCCGCCTGCTGGATTTCTTCATGCAGAATCCGGGACGGGTGTTCAGCCGCGAGCAGCTTCTCGACGCCGTCTGGGGTTCGGACGTCTACGTCGAGGCCCGGACGGTGGACGTCCACATCGGCCGCCTTCGCAAGGCCCTGTCGAAGGACACCCCCGGCTTTGACCCGATCCGGACCGTCCGTTCCGCCGGCTACGCCCTCGAGGTCAGCCGGATGAAGACCTCGGCCGATTGACCTCGGCGGCCGGCCGCGCGAAAGGCGGGCCATGAACATCCTTCTCGTCGGGTCCGGCGGGCGCGAGCACGCCCTGGCCTGGAAGATCGCTGCCTCCCCCCTGACGCGCCGCCTGGTCATGGCCCCGGGCAACCCCGGCATGGCGAAGCTGGGCGAGCTTTCCCCCGTGAAGCCCACGGAGATCGAGGCCCTGGTCAGCCTGGCCCGGGAGATCGCGGCGGACCTGGTGGTGATCGGTCCTGAGGCCAGCGTCGAGGCGGGACTGGCCGACGCCCTGGCCGTCGCCGGCGTTCCCTGCTTCGGGCCCATCGCCGCCGCCGGGCGGCTGGAGAGCTCCAAGGCCTTCACGAAGGCCTTCTGCGACCGCCATGGCCTGCCCACCGCCGCCTGGGTGGTCTGTGAAGACGCCTCGTCGGCCCGGGCCGCCCTGGACCGTTTCTCGCCGCCCTATGTGGTGAAGGCCGACGGCCTGGCCGCCGGCAAAGGGGTCACCGTGGCTCCCGACCGGGCGACTGCCGAAGCGGCCATTGACGACGCGCTGGGCGGTCGCTTCGGCGCCGCCGGCGCGCGGGTGGTGATCGAGGAATTCCTGGAGGGCGAGATCGGATCGCTCTTCGTGCTGTCAGATGGCCAGACCGCGCGCTACTTCGGCGCCGCCCAGGATCACAAGCGCGCCTTCGACGGCGAGAAGGGCCCCAACACCGGAGGCATGGGAACCTATTCCCCGGCCCCCGTGTTCACGGACGAACGGGTGGGCCAGGTGATGTCCCGCCTGGCCGTACCCGCCCTGGAGGGCATAGCCGCCGAGGGCGCGCCCTATCGCGGCGCCCTGTTCGTCGAGCTGATGGCCACCCGGGACGGCCCGCGGCTGGTGGAATTCAACGCCCGCTTCGGAGACCCGGAGTGCCAGGTGCTGATGCTGCGCCTGAAGAGCGATCTTGTCCCCTACCTCATCGCCTGCGCCAATGGGACACTGGCGGCCCTGCCTGAGCCGGAGTGGCGTGACGAGGTGGCGGTCTGCGTGGTCATGGCCGCCGAGGGTTATCCGGACGCCCCCAGGACCGGTACGGCCATACTGGGCGCCGAGCAGGACTACGGGCCCGACGTGGCGGTCTTCCACGCGGGCACCACGAGGGATGCGGACGGGGTGCTACGGGCCGCCGGGGGGAGGGTGCTCAACATCTGCGCCCGGGGGCCTGACCTGGAGACTGCACGCACGCGCGCCTACGCCGCCATCGCCCGGATCGACTGGCCCGAGAGCTTCCACCGCACCGACATCGGCTGGCGGGCCCTCGCGTCACACCTCTGAACGGCGCTCAGCCGGTGAAGTCGGTCTGAGCCAGGGTGACTGTGCCCGTCAGTTCAATGACGGTGTCTATGATGTTGTCACCGTTGGTATCCGCGAAGACATAGGTCAGGCTGGCGGCCGTATCGATAACCGACACAACGTCGTCAGTCCCAGCCGAGATCAAGGCCTGCGCCGCGGCTTGAGCGGCGCTGTAGGAAACGACGTCCGCTGCGGTGCTGAAGCCTGCGGGACCCGTGCCATTGTTGAGGGGCCCGAGACCGAGGGAGATCTTGTCCGTCCCGGCGCTGAAGTCGAGGATCACATCCCGGACGGTGGCCGTCGTGCTGGCGGTGGAAAAGACGAAGACGTCCGCCCCCAGATCGCCTGAAAGCCGGTCCGGTCCAGAACCGCCGGACAGGGTCTCGTCGCCGGCGCCCCCCGCAAGTGTATCGGCGCCGTCATCCCCGGTCAGGCTTGATGCGCCGGCGCCGCCCGTCAGACTGTCAGCATCTGCACCCCCGATCAGGGTGTCCGCTCCCCCGCCGCTGGAAAGGACGTCGGATCCAGCGCCGCCAAGGAGCAGTTCGGCGCCTGCGCCACCGGCCAGGGTGTCGCCCCCGGCGTCGCCCGAAAGGGTCGAAGCCCCGGCCCCTCCGGTCAGGCTGTCCGCATCGTCATCCCCGAGCAGACTGTCGGCGCCGCCGCCGGAGGTAAGAACATCCGCGCCCGCACCCCCGCTGAGCGTCTCGGCGCCAGCACCGCTGGCCAGGGTGTCGGCGCCCGCATCTCCCGTCAGGCTCGCGCTCCCGGCGCCGCCGACGAGGCTGTCTGCATCGTCGCCTCCGATGAGCGTATCCGCGCCGCCTCCCGACGAGGCCGTGTCCGAGCCCGTTCCGCCGATGAAATAGTCGAGACCGGCTCCACCCAGCAGGCTGTCATTTCCCGCTCCGCCGTCCGACAGCACTGAGGCGCCGCCTACGGAGCCTGTCAGGTTGAAAGCATCGTCGCCCGATCCACCGAACAGGGAGGCGACGCCGGCGATCGACATGGCTTGTGACAAGCTGTCATTTCCCGCGCCACCGTCGAGGGAGTCCCGGCCGCCGCCGCCAAACAGGCTGTCGTCGCCGTCGCCCGCCAGGAGCGTGTCCGCCCCGGCTCCGGCGGCCAGGGTGTCGGAATTTGCCCCTCCGATGACGCTGTTGTCCCCGGCGCCCGCCATCAGGCTGTCCGCCCCTGAATCACCGATGACGGTATCGCCCCCGCTTCCGGCGGACAGGGTGTCCGCACCGTCGCCCAGCAGGATCAGGTTGGCGCCGCCGGCGTCGACGACGCTGTCGTTCCCGTCTCCGCCGAGAATGCTGTCCGCCCCGCTTCCGGCGATGATCCGGTCCGCCCCGGCCCCTGAATCGATCGTGTCGGCGCCACCACCTCCGGACAGCGTGTCGTCGCCATCGGCTCCGATAAGCAGGTCCGCACCTGTCCCGGCGGTGATGGAGTCGTTTCCGAGGTCTCCCGACAGGTAGTTCGCGCCGTCGCCGCCGGAAAGCGTGTCATTGCCCTGTCCACCGAGCAGGGTGTCGGCGTCACCAAGCGCTGAAATCACATCGTTGCCGAGGTTGCCATGGGCATAGTTCACGCCGGCGGCGGCCGTAATGCTATCGTCACCCTGTCCGCCGAGAAGGGTATCCGCGCCGGTCCCGCCGACAATAGTGTCATTACCCTGATTGCCGTTTGCGACGTCGGCGCCACCGCCTCCTGTGATCAGGTCGTTTCCGTCCCCGCCCAGCAGCTGTTCGGCGGCCGATCCTCCGAGCAGGGTGTCGTCGCCAAGGTCGCCCGAGAGGTAGTCGGCTCCGCCGCCGCCTGAGAGGCTGTCGTTGCCCTGACCGCCAAGCAGCGTGTCCGCGCCGGTCATCCCGAGAACGGTGTCGTTACCGAGATTTCCCTGGCCGTAGTTGTTCCCTTCGCCGAGGACAAGGCTGTCATTTCCCTGTCCACCGAACAAGGAGTCCGCCCCGCTGCCGCCGACGAGGCTGTCATTGCCTTGGTTCCCCTGGAGAACGTCGTCTCCGTCAAGGCCAACCAGAGTGTCGGCCCCGTCGCCTCCGTAGAGGGCGTCAGCGGTCGTTCCTCCGGAAACCGAGTCCGCGCCAAGGCTGCCGATGAACAGCCGGGATGCGTCCGGGAAGATGATCTGGCCAGGAGCGGAGCCACGGCCGGCGATCCCGGGGGCGTTGGTTCCCACCCCATCGAACAGCACGGACTTACCGCCAAAGGTGATTGTGACGGACGGCGTCGATCCGACTTCTCCGGTGAAGAAGTTCGGCGCGACATAGGGCACCAGGATCACGGTCACCGAGCGCGCCGTGGCGCCCGGCGTGGAGAAGGTGAGGGTGTCGGTCGACGTAAACGCCGCAGCTTGCTCGGGCGTCAGAGTCTCAAAGACATAGTTCGCCATGGCGGCCTCCCCGGTCATCGGCCTTGAGTGGCGTCCTGGATACGTCATTTATCGTTAACAAGTTCTAGCCGCGTGGCGACCTCGCTTGCGGCCAGCCCTTCGCCTTCGGTAAGAGTTCTTCTCAACACGAATGGCGTGACGGGAGAAGGTTCGATGGGGCTGTCGCCGGAACAGGAACGCGAGGTCGCCAACACCGGCACCAAGCCCGTGGTTGAGTCCCACCGCTTCGACGAAGCCTCCCTCGCCGCCTGGATGCAGGCCAATGTCGAGGGCTATGAGGGGCCCCTGGAGGTCCGCCAGTTCAAGGGCGGTCAGTCCAATCCGACCTACCAGCTGGTCACTCCGGGCAAGACGTACGTCATGCGCCGCAAGCCGCCGGGCAAGCTGCTGCCCTCGGCCCACGCCGTCGACCGCGAGTACAAGGTCATCACCGCCCTCTATCCCACCGGCTTCCCGGTGGCCCGCACCTACGGCCTGTGCACCGACGAGTCGGTGATCGGCACCTGGTTCTACGTGATGGACATGGTCGAGGGCCGGATCCTCTGGGACCAGACCCTGCCGCAGTATGAGCCCGCCGAGCGCCGGGCCATCTACATGGCCAAGATCAAGACCCTGGCCGACCTGCACAACACCGACGTGGACGCCGTGGGTCTGTCGGACTTCGGCAAGCCTGGCAACTACATGGGCCGCCAGGTGGACCGCTGGACCAAGCAGTACCGCGCCTCCGAGACGGTCAAGCTCGACACCATGGAGCGGCTGATGGAATGGCTGCCCCGCACCCTGCCGCACCAGGACCGCAACACCGTCGTCCATGGCGACTACCGGCTGGACAACATGGTCCTGCACCCGACCGAGCCCCGGGTCATCGCCGTGCTGGACTGGGAGCTGTCGACCCTGGGTGATCCCATGGCCGACTTCACCTACTTCCTGATGCACTGGGTGAATGGGACCATCGCCGGCATTCCGGACCTGACGGCCCACGGCATTCCCACGGTCGAGGAGAC
>JBJTFE010000237.1:0-2034 GCA_046093265.1 Phenylobacterium sp.
CAGACGGCGGGCTGAGGCGGTCGTGCAGGCGGCGCTCGAGGACTTCTTCCGGGCCCTGAGGGCGGCGGACGTGCGGGTCTCGCCGGCCGAGGCCATCGACGCCCATCGGACGGTGGAGGTGGTGGGCTTCGCCAACCGCGAGCTCTTCCGCGACGCCCTCTGCGCCACCCTGGCGAAGTCCGGCGAGGAGGTGGCGCGCTTCGAGGCCGTCTTCGACACCTTCTTTGATCGCCGGAGCGAGGCCGTCGCCCCCGCCCCGCCTGCTCACCCTGGCCCGAGCTCCGGCAACCCGATGGAGGGCCTGCCTCCGGAGGCGCAGGAGTCCGAACTGGCGCGGATGCTGATGGACGGGGACGGCGCAGCCCTGGCCCAGGCCATGGAGGCGGCGGCGGAACGGGCGGAAGTCTCGCAGATCCGCCTGTCGACGCAGAGGGCCCGCCTGACCCGGCGCCTGCTGGAGGAGATGGGCCTGTCGGAAATCGAGCGCGTCCTGGCCGCCGCCCGGCGCTTCACCGGGCCCGGCGAGGCCGCCGCCGACCGTCTGGAGGCTGCGCGAAAGTCCCTGGTCGCTCAGGCGGCGGCCTATGTCGAGCGCCAGCACGAACTGTACGCCTCCGGCAGTGGAAAGCGGCTTCGCGAGGAGATGCTCGCCCGGAAGGCGCTGAACGCCGAGGGGGGCATCGACCCCGTCGACCTCGCCATGATGCAGGCCCTGGTCAAGCGCATGGCCAAACGCCTGGCGGACCGGTATTCCCGCCGCCGCAACGTCGCCTGGACCGGGCGCCTGGACGTTCGCCGCACCCTCAGGAAGTCCATGGGCTACGGCGGCATGCCCTTCGACATCGTCTTCAAGACCAGGAAGGTGGACAAGCCGTCCATCGTCGCCATCTGCGACGTCTCCAAGTCCGTGGCCGCCGCCGCCCAGTTCCTCCTGACCTTCCTCTACTCGCTGAACGAGGTGGTCGACCGGCTGGACGCCTTCGCCTTCTCGGGGCGGATGATCAGCGTCAACAAGGTGCTCGACGACCATCCCGTCGAGACCGCGATCTTCGAGGTGCTCAAGCAGATCGGCTTCCAGCAGACGGACTACGGCCGGGCCCTTGAGGACTTCGCCGACCAGCACCTGGACCGTATCGACCGGCATACGACGGTGATCATCCTGGGCGACGCCCGGTCGAACTACGCCAATCCGCGCCTGGATATCCTGGCCACCATCCAGCAGCGGTCCCGGGCCGTGATCTGGCTGAACCCCGAGCCGGACAGCTACTGGAGCCAGGGCGACAGCGTCATGAACCGCTACGAGCGGTTCTGCCACGTGGCCAAGACCTGCAACACGCTCGAGCAGCTCGAGCGCATCATCGAGGACGTCCTGCGCACCTACATCCCCCACTGAGGGGGCGCCGGAGGGGTCAGCCGGCAGCGAGCAGGGCCGGATCCACAGGAAGGCGGCGGACGCGCTTGCCGGTCGCCGCGAAGATGGCGTTGCACAGGGCCGGGGGCGCCGGCGGCAGGGCGGGCTCGCCCAGGCCGGTCGGCGGGTTGTCGGTGATCACGAAGTGCACCTCGACCGGCGGTGCGTCGGCCATGCGAAGGAGCCGGTAGGCGTCGAAGTTTCCCTGCACCACGGCGCCGCCTTCCAGGGTGATCTCCTGGCCAAGGGCCGCGGACAGCCCGTCGATGACGGAGCCCTGGACCTGGTTGATCGCGCCGGAAGGGTTGACGATCTGCCGGCCGACATCGCCCGCCACCCAGACCTTCTCGACCTTGACCCGTCCTTCCGCGGCGACCCGCACCTGCACCACCTCGGCGAAATACCCCATGTGGCTGAAGTGGAAGGCGACGCCCTGGCCCTGCCGGGGCGCCATCTTCGTCCGGCCCCAGCCCGAGACCTCGGCCACCTTCTTCAGCACGCCGCGCATCCGCGCCGCGTCATAACCGTCGCGTCCAGGGGTCCCGACCAGACCGAAGTCGCCCAGGAGCTTCAGGCGGAAGTCCACCGGATCGGCCCCGGCGGCGTGGGCCAGTTCGTCGATG
>JBJTFE010000238.1:0-8906 GCA_046093265.1 Phenylobacterium sp.
GGCGACTTGCGCAGGTCCAGCCCCCGGAGGGACTGCACGAAGCCGACCAGCTGGGTGTTGAGCTTCGCCTCGATGCCGGGCACCCGGCTGGCGACGATCTTCTGCTCCAGCGCCGCGTCCGGCAGGGGGATGTGCAGGTGCAGGCAGCGCCGCTTCAGGGCGTCACCCAGGTCGCGGACATTGTTCGAGGTCAGGAAGACGATGGGCGGGGTCTCGGCCTTCAGGACCCCGATCTCGGCCATGGAGACCTCGTAGGCGGACCGGACCTCCAGCAGGAAGGCCACGAAGGACTCGTCCGACTTGTCGATCTCGTCGATAAGCAGGACGCAGCCGGCCGGCTCCTGCAGCGCCTTCATAAGGGTACGCGGCTCCAGGAAGGGCTCGGAGAAGAACAGGTCCCCCATGCCGTGCAGACGGTCTATGGCGGCGTCCATGTCCAGGGCGTCGGACAGGGCCTCGCCCATCCGGTCCTTGAGGATCTGGGTGTAGAGGAGCTGCTTGCCGTACTTCCACTCGTACAGGGCCTTGGACTCGTCCAGGCCCTCGTAGCACTGCATCCGGATCAGAGGCAGGCCGAGCAGGCTGGCGGTGGACAGGGCCAGCTCGGTCTTGCCGACCCCCGCCGTACCCTCGACAAGGATCGGTTTCTGCAGCTTGACCGCCATGTAGAGGGCCGTGGCGATGCGCCGCGAGGCGATATATCCGACGCCCGCCAGGCCGGAAACCAGGGACTCGACGGAGGCGAGGTGGGGCGACAGGGCGACGTCGAAGGCCGCGTCCTTGGAGGAGGTCAAAGCATCAAACTTTCGGTCTCGACGGAGAATGTCCGCCGGCGCGGGGAACAATCACATCAACTTGCCCGGCCCGTGGGGGCCGGGGCAAGCGCCGAATGCGTCGCCCGGTCGCTTGCAAGGATATCCGGTGGCCGGGGCGCGCCTGCCAGTGGCGCCGCTTGCGGCGCCCGTCGGTCAGCCGGTATCAGACAGGGTGGATCTTGGGGGAGGCCCGGTCGGAAGCCCGCCGGGCCGCGTTTTCTGGAGGACGACATGACCCGCGACGACGTGCGGATACCGGACGAATACGCCCAGACCCTTGTTGATCCCGTTGCGTATGCGGACGGTCGGGTGTTCGGGACCTACGATTGGCTTCGGGCCAACCAACCCCTTGGCCGGGCCGAGGTGGCGGGGGTCGATCCCTTCTGGGTGGTCACGCGGCATGCGGACATCCTGGAGATCAGCCGGCAGAACGACCTCTTCCTGAACGGCGACAAGTCCCCGACCCTGGTCAGCCAGGAGGCCGACGCTCGCATCCGCGAGATAATGGGCGGTAGTCCGCACCTCCTTCGTACGCTCATCCACATGGATGCGCCGGACCACCCCAAGTACCGGGCCCTGACCCAAGCCTGGTTCATGCCACAGAACCTGCGCAGCCTGGAGGGGCGCATTCGCGAGATCGCCCGGGCCTCGGTGGAGAAGATGGCCGCCACGGGCGGGCGCTGCGACTTCGTCCGCGAGGTCGCGCTGCACTATCCCCTGCACGTTGTCATGGAGATCCTCGGCGTGCCCGAGGCCGATGAGCCGCGGATGCTGACCCTGACCCAGGAGCTGTTCGGCGCCGCCGATCCGGAGCTTGGCCGCGCCGCTGGCGGCGAGGCCGAGGCCATCCCGGCTGGGGCGGGAGCCGAGGGACGCCGCATGGACCTTGGCGTCATCACGGACTTCTTCAACTACTTCAACGCCCTGTCGGCCGACCGCCGCGCCAGCCCCCGCAAGGACCTGGCCAGCGTGATCGCCAACGCCCAGATCGACGGCCGGCCGATCTCCGAGCTGGAGGCGATGAGCTATTACATCATCGTGGCGACGGCCGGGCACGACACGACCTCGTCGTCGACGGCCGGCGCCTTCTGGGCCCTGGCCGAGCGACCTCAGGAACTGGCCAAGCTGAAGGCGAATCCCTCCCTGATCCCCGGCCTGGTCGACGAATCGATCCGCTGGACCACGCCGGTGAAGACCTTCATGCGCACGGTTGCGGCCGACACCGAGGTCGGCGGCCGGGCCATGTCCAAGGGCGACTGGCTGATGCTCTGCTACGCCTCCGGCAACCGGGATGAGTCCGTCTTCCCTGATCCGCACGAGTTCCGCGTGGACCGCTCGCCGAACAAGCACCTGGCCTTTGGCTACGGCGCCCACCTCTGTCTGGGCCAGCACCTGGCCAAGATGGAGATGCGCATCCTCTGGGAGGAGCTGATCCCGCGCCTGAAGTCCCTGGAGCTGGACGGGACCCCGGCGATGAGCCAGGCGGTCTTCGTGAACGGGCCCAAGACCCTTCCCGTACGATTCGAGATGGCCTGAGCCGGTGTCGTCGGCGGACCTCGCCTCCCGCCTGGCGGCCTACGCGGCGACGCGCATGCCCGGGGCGCAGCAGGTCGAGGTGCGGGACCTTTCGCGGATCTCGGGGGGCGCCTCGCGCCAGACCTACAGGTTCCGGCTGACCTGGTCGGAAGGTGACGTGGCGAGGGAGCGCCGGATGATCCTGCGGCGGGACCCGCCCGCCAGCCTGATCGATACCGAGCGCCGGGTGGAGTTCTCCGCCTACCGGGCCTTCCATGACTCGAAGGTGCCCGTGCCCGAGATGATCTGGCTGGAGGAGGGGAGCGAGGCCCTCGACCGGCCCTTCTCGGTCGCGGAGGAGATCACCGGCTTCGAGGCGGCCCCCGCCCTCCTCTGGACGGAGCCCTACCTTGCCTCCCATGAGGCCCTGGCGCGCACCAAGTGGACCATCCTCGGCGAGATCGCCCGGGCGGACCCCTTCACCCTCGGCCTCGACGCGGTCATGCCGCCACCGGAACTGGACGCCTGCGCCTTCCGGGAGCTGGACAGGTGGGAGAAGGTGCTGGACGAGGACCAGGCCGAGCCCCTGCCCATCACCCGGGCCGCCATCCGCTGGCTCAGGGCCAACCCGCCGGCCGCCGCCCAGAAGATCGGCGTGGTGCACGGCGACTTCAGGACAGGGAACTTCCTGTATGACCGCCAGGGCGGGATCCACGGCGTGCTGGATTGGGAAATGGCGCACCTTGGCGACCCGCTGGAGGACCTGGGCTGGAGTCTCAACCCGGTCTGGAACTTCAAGCGCAACCTGGCCGGCGGCCTTGTCCCCGATGCGGTCGCCGTGGCCCACTGGGAGGCCGCCAGCGGGCTGAAGGCCGATCCCGCGGCCCTTCACTGGTGGACCCTGTTCAACTGCGTGAAGGGCCAGGCGATCTGGATCTCGTCCGCCCGCGCCTGGATTGACGGCGGCAACCGCGAGCCGATCATGGTCCTGCCCGCCTGGGGCATGCAGAACGGCCAGGACCGCGCCATCCTCGAGGTCATGGATCGCCTGTGAAGCCCGACATTCCCGCCGTCCTCGCAGAACTCGCCGGCCTCGTCGCCCGCAACGCCATCCCCGACGTCGACCCCGCCGAACGCGCCGGGGCGCTCGGGCTTTCCGCCGCCCTGCTGGGCATGGCGGCTGAGGCCTGGGACGGGGCGGCCCAGCGCCTGGTCGAGGAGAACCGCGCCCTGCGGGCCCTGCTGGGCCGGGCCGGCGACCGGGCCGGTCGTAATGCATGGCTGGCGGAAGGCGATGACGATGACCTGCGGATCTCGGCCCTCTCGGCCGGAAACGCACGGCTCCGCGCCGCCCTCATCGACCTGCACGCAGCGGTGGAGCTCGATTCGTCTCCCGAGGCCCGGGAGCTGGAGGCGCAGATCTGGGAGGAACTGCGACGCTCCACGGAGCGGCGCCTGATGTCCGGGGCCCTGGCCTAGGGTTCCACCCGCCCGCTATCGACATCCCGACCCGGCTGGGCTTTCCTGTGCCTTCGTCATTTCGCGGGGGTCCGCCCGAGGGCGGGCGCATCATGACACTACTGGCCGCCAATCCTGGCCCAAGACCCAAGGGGACGAATTTCCGATGGCCTGAATCCTGCCTGAGCCCACGCCGGAGACCCGGCATTTCTGGGAGGGATGCCGCGACGGCGAGCTTCGCCTTCAGCGCTGCACGGACTGCAAGACCACCTACTTCCCGCCGCGGGCCTTCTGTCCCTCGTACGCCTCGCGCCAGGTCGAGGTCTACGCCGCCAGCGGCCGGGGCGTGCTCTGGTCCTATGTCATCAATCACCGGCCGCGCCCGGACATGGGGACCGAGCCCTACGCCATCGCCGTGGTGAAGCTCGATGAAGGCCCGACGATGATGACCAACATCGTCGGCTGCCCGCAGACGCCCGAGGCTCTTGTCCTCGACATGCCCGTGAAGGTCCGCTTCGAGAAGCAGACCGACGACATTTCCCTGCCGCTCTTCGAGCCGGCCAAGTCCTGAGGCGGAACACGATCATGAAGCAGAATTCTGTTGCGGTCGTCGGCGCCGCCGAGACCACCAAGATGGGCAAGATCCCGGATGTCTCCGTGATCGGCCTCCATGCGGACGCCGCCCTGAACGCCATGGCGGACGCTGGCCTGAAGCCCTCGGACATCGACGGCGTCGCCACCGCGGGCATCAGCCCGGTGGAGCTGGCCCACTACCTGGGCATCAAGACGACCTACGCCGACGGCACCAGCGTGGGGGGATGCTCCTTCATGCTGCATGTCCGTCATGCGGCGGCGGCCATCAATGCGGGCCTCGCCAAGACCATCCTGATCACCCACGGGGAGTCCGGCCGCAGCCGGGTGGGCGCCGGCGGCTTCGGTCGTGCGCCGTCCAGCCTGATGGGCCAGTTCGAGCTGCCCTACGGCGTTACCAGCCCCCCCACCATGTTCACCGTCCCGGTCCTCCGCTACATGAAGACCTACGGCGTGACCGAGGAGGACCTGGCCAATGTGGCGGTGGTCCAGCGCGAATGGGCGGCCCTCAATCCCCGGGCCAGCTTCAAGGATCCGATCACGGTCAATGACGTCCTGAACTCGCCGATGATCGCCTGGCCCTTTCGGATGCTGATGTGCTGCCTCGTCACCGACGGCGGCGGCGCCCTGATCCTGACCAGCGCCGACCGGGCCAAGGACTTCCCCCAGAAGCCCGTCTACATCCTCGGCACGGGCGAGAGCGTCGAGACCCCCCTAGTCTCACAGATGTACGACTTCACCTCGTCCACCGCCTTCAAGATCTCCGGCAAGAAGGCCTTCAACGAGGCGGGCATCACCCACGCCGACGTGGATCACCTGATGATCTACGACGCCTTCGCCCACCTGCCGCTCTACGGCCTGGAGGACCTGGGCTTCTGCAAGCCCGGCGAGGCCAAGGACTTCATCCGCGAGCGCAACACCGCCATCGGCGGCAAACTGCCCCTGAACACCAACGGCGGCGGCCTGTCCTACATGCACTCGGGCATGTACGGCATGTACGCCCTTCAGGAAAGCGTAAGGCAGATGCGCGGAACCGCAGCGGCCCAGGTCAAGGATGCGAAGATCAGCATCGCCCACGGCGTCGGCGGCATGTTCGCGGCTTCCAGAACGATCGTCTTCTCAAATGAACGTTAGATTTATCATATAGTTACCGCACTTTTGCTGCACTCTTGCTGCGCAATATTCCCGCAGCATTCGTCGACTCGTCCGGCGGGCTTAGCGGCAGAAATCGGAGTGCTCATGGAAGGGCGAGTGCATCGAGGACTTATCGGGCTCAACGCCCTTCAGCGGATGTTCATAGCGCGTGAAGGAAATTTGGACCTTGATAGCTCTTTCGGAACGCCTTACGCGGCGGGGGGTCCCGGGGGGACGGGGAAGCAATGGGATTTTCGGCCGACCCGCGCGCGCGCTTTAACTTGGAGCAGGTTTCCGTGCTGGTGCTCGAGGAAACCTCTCTTGGCATGTCCGTCCTTGTCCAAATCCTGAACGGCTTCGGGGCGCGAAAGCTTCATCGGTGTGATTCGGTCGAGAAGGCCGAACAGGTGGTTCGTGAGACGGATCTGGACCTGATGATCATCGATGCGATGGGCCGGTCCGGCGCCGGATATGACTTCGTGCGGTGGCTGCGCCGTTCCGGCATCCGACCCAACTGCTATACCCCGGTGGTTCTCATTGCCGCCCACACCCCGGCGGCTGCGGTCGCCAGGGCCCGGGACTGTGGCGCACATATCGTCATGGCGAAGCCGCTGACACCCAAGTCCATGCTCGACAGGATCATTTGGGTGGCGCGTGCGGGCAGGCGCTTCGTGGAATGCGATGATTTTGTGGGGCCAGACCGTCGCTTTAAGGATTCTGGTTTACCTGAGGGTGTAGGCATCGGGCGCCGTCGGGAGGATATGGCCGCGCCCGAGGTGGGGTCTTGACGGTGCGGTTACGCGTCCGCGTGTTGGGGCGGTTGGGAAGAGGGATCATCACTGATGGGTGAAGTTGCGCGTATCCATACCCCGGATGTGCCTCTGGGCCGCCTGATCCGGATGCCGGGCGGCAAGACCTCGAGCGAGGCGATCCAGGATGCCGAGAAAGGTCTTGAGGGCCTTCAGACTCTGAGCATGGCCGAACTCAAGAGGGTGCTCACGGAGTCGGAGCGATTTTTCGCGCGCGCCAAGGGTCGATTCGATCCTCTCATCGTGAACGCCTTCTACGACCTGATCATTGGAGCTATCGGCCTGCCCACCGCCAGCAAGGATAAGGCGATCGACAGCATGCTCGTCAGCCTCGCCGATCTCCTCGACTATTATCGAACCTCCGGGGAATGGGGGGACAAGTCCGTCCAGGTGCATCTCAGCACCTTCCAGCTTCTCCTGCGTACGGAGGGGGCCCGCGACCCGGAGGGCACGGCGGCCATTCTTTCAGGTCTGCAAAAGGTGAGCCGTAAGGCGGCCCGGGGGTGATCCGGACCGGCATGCGGCTGGACACTGGATTCCGCCTGCGCAAGAAGTTTCCTATGTCGAGAGAGGCCCCGTGAAGACCCGCGCCGCCGTCGCCTTCGAGGCCAGACGTCCTCTGGAGATCGTCGAGGTCGCCCTGGAGGGTCCAAAGGCGGGCGAAGTTCTGGTGGAGATACGAGCAACGGGCGTCTGTCATACGGACGCCTACACACTCGACGGGCTCGATTCCGAGGGGGTCTTTCCCTCCATCCTCGGTCATGAAGGTGCTGGCGTGGTGCTCGAGGTCGGCGCCGGGGTCACCAGCTTGAAGCCGGGCGACCACGTGATCCCGCTCTACACGCCTGAATGCCGCCAGTGCAAAAGCTGCCTGTCGCGCAAGACCAACCTCTGCACCGCCATCCGCGCCACCCAGGGCAAGGGGCTGATGCCGGACGGCACGAGCCGCCTTTCCTACAAAGGCCAGGCCATCGCCCACTACATGGGGCTGCTCGACCTTCGCCAATCACACCGTCCTGCCCGAGATCGCTTTGGCGAAGATCCGCCCCGACGCGCCCTTCGACAAGGCCTGCTATATCGGTTGCGGCGTCACCACGGGGGTTGGTGCGGTGGTGAACACCGCCGGCGTCGAGGCCGGAGCCAATGTCATCGTCTTCGGCCTCGGCGGCATCGGCCTGAACGTCATCCAGGGCGCTCGCCTGGTCGGGGCGGGGAAGATCATCGGCGTCGACATCAACCCGGCGAGGGAAGAATGGGGCCGGAAGTTCGGCATGACCGACTTCGTCAATCCACGGCGGATCGAGGGCGACCTCGTCCAGCACCTGGTGGCCCTGACGGACGGCGGCGCCGACTACACCTTTGACTGCACGGGCAACACGGACGTCATGCGCCAGGCCCTTGAAGCCTGTCACCGCGGCTGGGGCGAGAGCATCATCATCGGCGTGGCCGAGGCGGGGCGGGAAATCTCCACTCGACCCTTCCAGCTGGTGACCGGTCGGGTCTGGAAGGGCACGGCCTTCGGCGGCGCCCGGGGCCGGACCGACGTGCCAAAGATCGTCGACTGGTACATGGAAGGGAAGATCCAGATCGACCCCATGATCACCCACGTCCTGCCGCTCGAGCGCATCAACGAAGCCTTCGATCTGATGCACGCCGGCGAAAGCATCCGTAGCGTCGTCGTCTTCTGATTCACGGGCGCACGCCCGGAGCCTTTGGTGCAAACATGATCAAGACCCGCATCACCGACATGCTCGGCATCCGCTATCCCATCATCCAGGCGCCCATGGGGTGGATCGCCCGCTCGGCCCTGGCCTCGGCGGTCTCCAACGCCGGCGGCATGGGCATCATCGAGACCTCTTCCGGCGACCTCCCCGCGGTCCGCGAGGAAATCCAGAAGATGCGGGGCCTCACGGACAAGCCCTTCGGCGTCAACATCGCTCAGGCCTATGTGCGCGACCCGGACATCGTCTCCTTTGTGGTCGATCAGGGCGTGAAGTTCGTCACAACCTCCGCGGGCGACCCGAATCGGTACTGCGCCGCCCTTAAGGAAGCGGGCCTGACGGTCTTTCACGTCGTTCCGTCCCTGGCGGCGGCCATCAAGGCCATCGATGCCGGCGTGGACGGGCTGGTGGTCGAGGGCGGAGAGGGCGGCGGTTTCAAGAGCTCCCGCGAGGTCTCCACCATGGTCCTCTTGCCCCTCGTCTGCTCCAAGCTTGACGTCCCCATCGTGGCGGCAGGCGGAATCTCTGACGGCCGCAGCATGGCCGCCGCCTTCGCCCTGGGCGCAGAGGGCGTGCAGATGGGCACCCGCATGGTCTCGGCTGCTGAAAGTCCTGTGCACCAGAATTGGAAGTCCGCCGTCGTCCAGGCGAAGGAGACGGACACCGTCTTCCTGAACCGCTTCGGCCCGGGCCCCGCCTGCCGCGCCCTGCGTACGGAGAAGACCACCCTTCTTGAAAAGGAACCCGGCGAGAATGGCGTGGCGCCTGAGTTCCGCCGCTCCCAGGAGCTCTACTTCGGCGGCGATATGGAGGCTTCCATTGCCCTTTCCGGCCAGGTGGCCGGCCGTATCGAGTCCGTGAAG
>JBJTFE010000239.1:0-6307 GCA_046093265.1 Phenylobacterium sp.
CGCCAAGTGCACCAGCGTGCTCTGGTCGGGCGAGGCGGGCGAGACCCGCATCAACATCATCGACACCCCCGGCCACGCCGACTTCGGCGGCGAGGTCGAGCGGATCCTCGGCATGGTGGACGGCTGCGTCCTCCTGGTCGACGCCGAGGAAGGGGTCATGCCCCAGACCAAGTTCGTCCTCGGCAAGGCCCTCAAGATGGGCCTGCGCCCCATCCTCTGCCTCAACAAGGTGGACCGGCCGCACGCCGACCCGGACAGGGTTCTGAACGACGCCTTCGACCTCTTCGCCGCCCTCGGGGCCACGGACGAGCAGCTCGATTTCCCGCACATCTACGCCTCGGGCAAGAACGGTTGGGCCACTCTCGACATGGCCAAGCCGAACGCCGACCTGGCGCCCCTGTTCGACCTGATTGTCCGCCACGTCCCGCCGCCGGCCGCCAGCCAGCGCACCGAGGAACCCTTCCGCATCCTCTCGGTCCTCATTGAGAACGACCCCTTCCTGGGCCGCCTGCTGACCGGGCGGATCGACTCCGGCAAGGCCGTCCCAGGCCTCGCCAGCAAGGCCCTGTCCCGGGACGGCCAGGAGATCGAGCGGGGCCGCATCACCAAGGTCCTGGCCTTCCGGGGCCTCAAGCGCCAGCCCATCGAGGACGCCGAGGCCGGAGACATCGTCGCCGTCGCCGGCCTGACCAAGGCCACGGTGGCCGACACCCTCTGCGCCCTCGAAGTCACCGAGGCCCTGCCGGCCCAGCCCATCGACCCGCCTACCATCTCCATGACCGTCTCGGTCAATGACAGCCCCCTGGCGGGCCGGGAGGGCGACAAGGTCCAGAGCCGGGTCATCCGCGACCGCCTGCTCAAGGAAGCCCAATCCAACGTCGCCATCCGGGTGACCGAGTCCGCCGACAAGGACGCCTTTGAGGTGGCCGGCCGGGGCGAGCTGCAGCTGGGCGTCCTCATTGAGGGCATGCGCCGCGAGGGCTTCGAGGTCTCCATCAGCCGCCCCCGGGTGGTCTTTCAGTCCGACCCGGAGACCGGTGAGCGGCTGGAACCCATCGAGGAGGTGGTGATCGACGTCGATGACGAGTTCACCGGCATCGTCATCGAGAAGCTTTCGGCCCGGAAGGCCGAGCTGAAGGACATGGGCCCCTCGGGCGCGGGCAAGACCCGCATCACCCTGATGGCGCCCTCGCGCTCGTTGATCGGCTACCAGGGCGAGTTCCTGACCGACACCCGCGGCTCGGGCGTGCTGAACCGGGTCTTCGCGCACTATGAGAGCTACAAGGGACCCATCGACGCCGGCCGCAAGGGCGTGCTGGTCTCCAACTCCGACGGCGAGACGGCGGCCTACGCCCTGTGGAACCTCGAGGACCGGGGCGTCATGTTCGTCGGCGGCGGCGAGAAGACCTACCAGGGCATGATCATCGGCGAGAACTCCCGGGCGGACGACCTGGACGTCAACCCGATGAAGGCCAAGCAGCTGACTAACGTCCGGGCCTCCGGAAAGGACGAGGCCGTGCGCCTGACGCCGCCCCGCCGCATGACCCTCGAGCAGGCCATCGCCTACATCGAGGATGACGAACTGGTGGAAGTCACGCCAAAGTCCATCCGCCTGCGCAAGCAGGTGCTCAATCCGAGCTTCCGCAAGAAGCGCGCCCGGGTCGACTGAGACCCCGGCGACCGCCGGGAGGACGTCCATGGTGCACCCGCTCTACGCGGCCATGCCCCCCACCATCTTCGACGAGATGTCGGGGCTGGCCCGCGCCCACGGCGCCCTGAACCTGGGCCAGGGCTTTCCGGACGATCCGGGGCCCGAGACTGTGCGCCGGGCGGCGGCCGAGGCGGTGCTGAACGGCTACAACCAGTATCCGCCCTCCCGGGGCCTGCCGGAGCTGCGCCGGGCCGTGGCCGCCCACTACGCCCGCACCCAAGGCCTCGAATTCGATCCCGATGCCCAGGTCACCGTCACCTCCGGGGCCACCGAGGCCCTGGCCGCCGCCATCCTGGCCCTGGTCGAGTCGGGGGACGAGGTCATCCTCTTCCAGCCAGCCTACGATGCCTACGCCCCCCTGGTCCGCCGGGCCGGGGGCGTGCCGCGCTTCGTGACCCTTTCGCCCCCCGACTGGCGCTGGACGGCCTCCCAGCTGGAGGCCGCCTTCACGCCCCGGACCCGGGCGGTGATCCTCAATTCGCCGGTCAATCCTACGGGGGTCGTGGTCCCCCATGAGGACCTTGAGACCCTGGCCGCCGCCTGCCGGGCGCGGTTTGTCCCGGTGATCTGCGACGAGGTCTGGGAGCACCTGGTCTTCGACGGCGCCGTGCATGCGCCCCTGATCGCCCTGCCCGGCATGGCGGACCTGGCGGTCAAGATCGGCTCGGCGGGCAAGATGTTCGGACTGACCGGCTGGAAGGTGGGCTTCCTCTGCGCCGGACCCGCCCTGTCGCCGGCCCTGGCCCGGGCCCACCAGTTCCTGACCTTCACCACCCCGCCCAACCTGCAGGCCGCCGTGGCCTTCGGCCTGGAGACGCCCGGGGACTGGTTCGAGGCGATGCCCGCCCGCATGCAGGCCAGCCGCGACCGCCTGACCGAAGCTCTGCAGCGCGAGGGGTTCGAAGTCGCCCGCTCCCAGGCCACCTACTTCCTGACCGTGGACCTGCCGGGCTCCGGCGTGGACGAGCCCGACCGCGCCTTCGCCGTGCGGGCGGTGAGCGAGGCCGGCGTCGCCGCCATCCCGGTCTCGGCCTTCTACGAGACCGACGCCGTCACCCGGACCCTTCGCCTCTGCTTCGCCAAGGCCGACGAGGTGCTGGACGAAGCCGCGACCCGGCTGGCCCGGGCCCGCGACCTCTCCCGCAGGGCTGTGTCCGGAACCTGACGGCTCAGCTCGTCGAGCCGCCGTCCACCACCACGGTCTGGCCGGTCATCCAGCCGCCCGCCTTCGAGGCCAGAAAGACCGCCGCACCGGCGATGTCGTCGGGCTCGCCCAGCCGGCGCAGGGGCGTGCCCTGGGACGATCGGACCTCGGCCTCGGGGGTGTCCCACAGGGCGCGGGCGAAGTCGGTCTTCACCAGGCCGGGCGCGATGCAGTTGATGCGGATGTTGTGGGGGCTCAGCTCCTGGGCGAGGTTGCGGGCCATCTGCATGTCCGCCGCCTTGGAGATGGCGTAGGCGCCGATCACCGGCGTGCCGCGGAAGCCGCCGATGGACGAGACGATGATGATCGCCCCGTCCTTGCGCTCGATCATCTCGGGCGAGACCAGGTTCACCAGCCAGTTGTTGGCGATGATGTTGTTCTCGAGGATCTTGCGGAAGGCGTCGTCGCCGATCCCGCTCATCGGCCCGTAATAGGGGTTGGAAGCGGCGTTGCAGACCAGGATGTCCACCTTGCCAAAGGCCTTGCGGGTTTCGTCCACCAGGCGCGCCAGGTCGTCCTTGGACGAGATATTGGCGGGCACGGCGATGGCCGAACCGGGCCAGCGGGCGTTGATGGCCGAAGCGACCTCGTCGCAGGGCCCGGCCTTGCGCGAGGAGATGACCACCTTGGCGCCGTGCTCGGCCATGCGCTCGGCGATGGCCTTGCCGATGCCGCGGGACGAACCCGTGATGATCGCCACCTTGCCGGTCAGATCGAAAAGCTCGCCCATGGTTGCCTCCGTTATCGGGTCGTGTTTCGGCGGTCATTTGCCGCCGAGGCCTCCGCCGGGTCAAGCCGCCCGGCTTGTCGTCCGGGGCCGGGCGGGCTAGTCGGAGGAATACGGCGGTTTTTTCCGGCCGCGGGGCGGCGGGCCCCTTGCGCCCGGCGACGCCGGGCCACAGGTTCCGCCCCTTCACTTATGGAGTTTCCCATGCGCGACTGGCGGCTTGACGACGAGGAAGAGGGCGACGGGCCGAAGCCCGATGCCGCGGCCGCCGCAGGCGGACCGGTCGCCAGCGCCCTGTTCAAGTCGCGCACCGTCCTCGTCTTCGGCGAGGTCAACATGCGCATGGCCGAGCGGGTCACCGCCCAGCTCCTGGCCCTGGCGGCAGAGGGCGACGGCGACATCCGCGTCATCATCAACTCGCCCGGCGGCCACGTGGAGAGCGGCGACACCATCCACGACGTCATGCGGTTCTGCGGCCCCAGGGTGAAGGCCATCGGTACCGGCTGGGTGGCCAGCGCCGGGGTCACCATCTTCCTGGGCGCCGAGCGCGAGAACCGGGTCTGCCTGCCCAACACCCGCTTCCTCCTGCACCAGCCGAGCGGCGGCGTGCGCGGCCAGGCCTCCGACATCCAGATCGAGGCCGAGGAAATCGTGAAGATGCGCCAGCGCATGAACCGGCTCATCGCCCGGGAAAGCGGCCAGACCTACGAGAAGATCGTCAAGGACACCCAGCGCAACTTCTGGATGAGCGCCGAAGAGGGCGTGGCCTATGGCCTGGCTTCGCGCATCGTCTCCGGCGCCATCGAGGTCTGAGGCGGACGACGGAGGGGAAGCGGGCCATGGCGACCTTCACCTCCGACGGCCTTGAACTCGCCTTCGACGCCCGCGAGCCGGCGCCCGGCGGCGCCTGGCTGATCCTCGTCCACGGCTTTTCCTCCAACCGGCATGAGGGCTGGCGGCGGACGGGCTGGTACGCGGCCCTGGAGCGTCGCGGCATGGGCTTCGCCGCCCTCGACCAGCGCGGCCACGGCGAGAGCGCCAAGCCCCACGATCCGGCCCTCTACGGCCGCACGGCCATGGCCCGGGATGTCCTGGCCCTGATGGACCACCTGGGCGCCGCCAGGGCCGACCTGTTCGGCTATTCCATGGGTGCCCGCACGGCTCTGGAAGTCGCCCTCACCGCCCCGGACCGGATCTCCAACCTGATCCTCGGCGGGGTGGGCGAGGTCCTCTTCACCCCGCGGGAGACGGCCTCCACCGGCGCCATGGCGGCGGCCATGCGCGCGGCCGACCCGGAGAGCCTCACCGAGCCCATGCTGCGCAGCTTCCGCCAGTTCGCCGACGAGCAGGGCGAGGACCTCGAGGCCCTGGCCGCCTGCACCGAGGCGACCAACCCGCCCCTCGACCCGGACCGGCTGGGAAGCCTGCCCATGCCCGTCCGCGTCATCGCCGGCATGCAGGACCGCCTAGCCGGCGACCCGGAAGCCCTGGCCGCCCGCTTCGCCTACGGGAAGGGCGTGACCCTCCCCGGCTGCGACCACTTCTCCGCCATCCCCCACGGCCTGACCAAGGCCGCCGTCTTCGACTTCCTGGACGGGGTGGACGACGAGAACCCCTGGGGGCGGTGAGTGGGCGGGGCGAGATGGTCGGGCTAACGGGACTTGACGCTCTTGCCCTTGAAGACCGGCATCGCAACGCCCTCGAACAGGCCCTGGCCTGGCTGCCCGAGGTCATCACGCCCGTCGGAATTCTGGTGTCAGGAAGCATCGTCCGGGGCAATCCGCACCGTGCCAGCGACCTTGATATTGTTGTCCTGCACGACGCGCCCTGGCGGCGCAGGGTTCAGAGATGGTTCAACGGAACGCCGGTCGAAATCTTCTTCAATTCGGAGGCCTGGCTGAGACACAGCCTCTCCAAGGAGATCGCCCAAGGACGCCCGGTCATGGCCCACATGCTCGCCACAGGCGTGACCGTGCTGGACACTGAAGGCCGGCTCGCCGCATTGAGGAAGGAAGGCTTGACGATTCTGGGGAAAGGACCGGGTTTTTCTGCCGACGCCCTGCTCCGAGACCGATACGCCGCCGCGACGCAGGTTGAAGACGCCCTCGATTTCCACGACGAGGACACCGCCGACGCCAGACAGGTTCGAGCTCTGGCGGTGGCCGCCCTTGTGCGCCACGCCTTTCTCAAGAGAAACCAGTTCCTCCCGCGTCCAAAGGAGAGGCTGCAGGTCCTGGCGCAGTCACAGCCGGAACTGGCCAGACGCCTCTCCGCAGCCCTCCAGCTTCCGCATTCGGAAGCTCTGACGGCCCTCAGAGAGGCCTCCGAAAGCCTCATCGGCGGGGCCGGTTTCTTTGAGTGGGATTCCGGACCCGAAACGAACCTTCCGCTCTGAGACTGGCTGGTGAACTCACAACCGTTGCGTCCCACGCCGGTTGGAATGACCGGGTAACCAGAGAGGCGGGCTTTCGGCGCCTCAGTTGACCCCCTCCGGCCCGCTTACGCGGTCCACCTCCCCCTCAAGAGGTGGAGGAATTACAAAGGCTTAATTACTCCCCATCAGGGGGAGATTCCCGCGGAGCGGGGTGGGGGGGGGGCGGTGGCCCCCCGCACCCCGCGGCGGGGGGGGAGGCCCCGGGGGGGGGGGAAGTTAGGGGGTGTGAAT
>JBJTFE010000240.1:0-3557 GCA_046093265.1 Phenylobacterium sp.
TGCCGAAGGCCTTGGCGACCTGGGCCGCAGCGTGGGCGACAGCGGCGCCGTTGGGGCCGGACAGGGCGCCGGCGCCGATGACCAGGGCCGGAGCCTTGGCGCCCTTCAGCACCTTGGCGAAGCCCGAGCGGGACTTGGCGAGGCCGGCCAGGGCCGCAGCGGAATCGCCCAGGTGCTCAAAGCCGTAGGTCAGGTCGGCGGACTCGCCGACCAGGCCGACCTCCAGCGCCCCGGCCAGCCAGCGGCGGCGAAGGCGGGCGTTGAGGACAGGCGCCTCGAAGCGGGGATTGGTTCCCACCAGGAGGATCGCATCGGCCTCTTCCAGCCCGGCGATGGTGGCGTTGAACAGCCAGGATTCCCGCGGCCCTGTCCCGAGGGCCATGCCGTCCTGGCGGCAGTCGGTGTTGGCCGAGCCGAGGGCGCGGAAGAGGTCGAGGGTCGCCTTCAGGGACTCCGCGTCCTGCAGGTCGCCGGCGATGGCGCCGACGCGCCCCGGGGCGGCTGCGGACAGGCGGGCGGCGGCGAGGTCGAGGGCTTCCTTCCAGGACGCCGGACGCAGGCGGCCGTTCTCGCGGATGAAGGGGGTGTCCAGACGCTGGCGGGACAGGCCGTCAACGGCGAAGCGGGTCTTGTCGGAGATCCACTCCTCGTTGATGTCCTCGTTGATGCGGGGAAGCACCCGCAGGACGGCCGGGCCGCGACTATCGACGCGGATGGCGGCGCCCATGGCGTCCATGACGTCGACGGTCTCGGTCTTCTTCAGCTCCCAGGGCCGGGCGTTGAAGGCGTAGGGCTTGGAGGTCAGGGCGCCGACGGGGCAGAGGTCGATGACGTTGCCCGACAGCTCGGAGGTGACGGCGCTGCCCAGATAGGTCGTGATTTCAACATCTTCGCCGCGCGAGATGAGGCCGATCTCCGGAACCCCGGCGACCTCGGTGATGAAGCGGACGCAGCGGGTGCACTGGATGCACCGGGTCATGACCGTGTTGATGAGGGGACCCATGGCCTTTTCCTCGACGGCCCGCTTGTTCAGCGCGAAGCGGCTGTCGTCGCGGCCATAGCCCATGGCCTGGTCCTGGAGGTCGCACTCCCCGCCCTGGTCGCAGATCGGACAGTCCAGGGGGTGGTTGATGAGGAGGAACTCCATCACCCCCTCGCGGGCCTTCTTCACCATCGGGGTGTTGGTAAAGATCTCCTGGTTGTCGGCGGCCGGAAGGGCGCAGGAGGCCTGCGGCTTGGGCGGACCAGGCTTCACCTCGACCAGGCACATCCGGCAGTTGCCGGCGATGGACAGGCGCTCATGGTAGCAGAACCGCGGGATCTCCTCCCCGGCCAGCTCCGCCACCTGCAGAACCGTCATGCCGGGCTCGAACTCGACCTCGACGCCGTTGACCTTGGCTTTGGGCATCCGATTACTCCGCCGCCTGCAGGGAGGCGCCCTGCACGTGCGGCTTGCCCGCACGGTAGTTGGTGATGCGGTCCTCCACCTCATGGCGGAAGTGGCGGAACAGGCCCTGGATCGGCCAGGCGGCCGCATCGCCGAGGCCGCAGATGGTGTGGCCCTCGATCTGGCTGGCGACGTCGAGGAGCATGTCGATCTCCTTCATCTCCGCCTCGCCGGTGGCCATGCGCTCCATGACCCGCCACATCCAGCCGGTGCCCTCGCGGCAGGGCGTGCACTGGCCGCAGCTCTCGTGCTTGTAGAAGTAGGACAGTCGGGCGATGGCGCGGACGATGTCTGTGGACTGGTCCATCACGATGACCGCCGCCGTGCCGAGGCCCGATTTCAGGGCCGACAGGGAGTCGAAGTCCATCAGGGCCGTCTCGGCCTCATGGGCCGGGATCATCCGCACCGAGGACCCGCCGGGGATCACCGCCTTGAGGTTGCCCCAGCCGCCGCGGACGCCGCCGCAGTGGTCCTCGAGCAACTGCTTCAGGGGGATGGACATGGTCTCCTCGACTACGCAGGGCCGGTTCACGTGGCCCGAAATGGCCATGAGCTTGGTCCCGGTGTTGTTCGGGCGGCCGAAGCCGGCGAACCAGGACGCGCCGCGACGCAGGATGCTCCCCACCACCGAGATCGACTCGACGTTGTTGATGGTTGTCGGGCAGCCATAGATGCCCGCGCCCGCCGGGAAGGGCGGCTTCAGGCGGGGCTGGCCCTTCTTGCCCTCCAGGCTTTCCATCAGGGCCGTCTCGTCGCCGCAGATGTAGGCGCCGCCGCCATGGGTGACGAAGAGGTCGAAGTCCCAGCCGTGGACGTTGCCCTTGCCGATCAGCTTGGCCTCGTAGGCCTGCCTGATGGCGGCCTCCAGGCGCTCGCGCTCGTGGACGTACTCGCCGCGGATGTAGATGTAGCAGGTGTGGGCGCGGATCGCGTAGCTGGCGATCAGGGCGCCCTCGATCAGGAGATGCGGGTCATTGCGCAGGATCTCGCGGTCCTTGCACGTGCCCGGCTCGGACTCGTCGGCGTTGATGACGAGGTAGTGGGGACGCTCGCCCTCGGCCTTGGGCATGAAGGTCCACTTCAGGCCCGTGGAGAAGCCCGCCCCGCCCCGGCCGCGCAGGCCCGAGGCCTTGATCTGGTCGCAAACCCACTCGGGGCTCTGCTCGAGCATGAGGCGCACGCCATTCCAGGCGCCGCGCCGCTTCGCCCCCTCCAGGCCCCAGTCGTGGAGGCCGTAGACGTTGGTGAAGATCCGGTCCTTGTCTTCGAGAATGCCGACCACGATGCGCCCCTAAGCCTCCAGACCGATCCGGCGAGCGCCGGTGCTCGAACCCCGCCCGATCACTGCGCCGCCTCCTTCGCCTTGCCGCGCTTCTTCGGCTCGGCGTTGGGAATGGACTTCAGCGCCTTGGCCGCCGTCCCGTCATACAGGGCGGGGTCGGACAGGACCTGCGGCCCGCCTTCCGGCGCCGAACCCTGACGGCCGATGGCCGAGCCGGGCGCCCGCGGCTTGCCGGCGATGAACGCGTCGAGGATCTGCTCGAAGGTCTCGGGCGTCAGATCCTCGTAGTAATAGTCGTTGATGGCGGCCATGGGCGCGTTCGAGCAGGCGCCCAGGCATTCCACCTCCTGCCAGGTGACCTTGCCGTCAGCGGACAGTTGGTCGCGGTCGCCGAAGCGGCGCTGGCACACGGCCTTCAGGTCGTTGGCGCCCCGCAGCATGCAGGGAGTCGTCCCGCAGATCTGGACCAGGGCGTGCGAGCCGACCGGCTCCAGCATGAACATGGTGTAGAAGGTGGCGACCTCGTAGACCCGGATCACCGGCATGCCGAGGGTCTCGGCGACCACCCGGATCGCGGGTTCGGAGACCCAGCCCTGCTGCTTCTGGACCAACCACAGGAGCGCGATCACGGCGGACTGCTGGCGTCCTTCCGGGAATTTGGCGATCCACCACTTCACCTGCTCCAGGCTCTCGGCGCTGAAGGCGAAGCTGTCGGGCTGGTTGGCGGCTAGCCTGCGGACGCTCACGTGACCGGCCTCACTTGATGAAGTCGACGCGCACGATCCGCGCGTCCGAAACGGTGTAGATGGCGGCGACCTCGAAGGGGGC
>JBJTFE010000241.1:0-6590 GCA_046093265.1 Phenylobacterium sp.
GTATTATGATCCGACACTCCCGACCGACGAAATTTGCGCCCTGATGGGGCCGAAGACCCGGGCGATCTTCCTCGAAAGTCCTGGCTCGCTCAGCTTCGAAATGCAGGATGTCCCTGCGCTCGCGGCGGGCGCGCGCGAACGGGGAGTGATGAGCCTGATCGATAACACATGGGGTGCGGGTCATCTGCTGAAGCCGCTCGATCAGGGTGTCGATGTGTCGATACAGGCCCTGACCAAGTATGTTTGCGGTCACTCCGACGCCTTCATGGGGTCGGCGGCCGCGCGGGACCCGGAGGTGGCGGCGCGTCTCCACGCCGGTGTCGTGGACCTGGGCTGGTCGGTCTCGGCAGAGGACGCCTACGCCATGCTAAGGGGCCTGCGCACCCTAGACGTCCGCCTGCGCAGGCACGGCGAGAGCGGGCTGGAAGTCGCGCGCTGGCTGGCCACCCGCGAAGAGGTCGCCACAGTCCTGCACCCCGCCCTTCCCGGCGCCCCGGGGCATGACCTTTGGAAGCGTGACTTTTCCGGCGCCTGCGGTCTCTTCGCCTTCGTGCTCCAGCCCGCGACTTCCGCTGCGACCTCGGCGCTTCTGGACGCCCTGGAACTGTTCGGGCTCGGCTTCTCCTGGGGCGGGTATGAAAGTCTGGCGATCGACTGCGATCCCCAGCTCAAGGTTCGCGAACTGCGCAAGGCGTACGGCGGCTCCCTGGTCAGACTGCACGTCGGCCTTGAAGATTCGGCCGACCTGATCCTCGACCTTGAGAGAGGTCTCGCCGCGTTCCGGGCGACGGCGGTCTAGCGGACCGCCAGCCGGCTCATGAGCAGGGCGGCGCGGCGGGTCTGGCGGCGCAAGGCGGGAATGTTCATGGTCTCCCCCGGCGCATGAGCGCCCTCTCCCCCGGCGCCCATCCCCACCAGTCCATCGACAAGATGGGATACGAAGGCGATGTCGCCGGCGCCCCGGCGCAGGGGATCCAGCTCCCGCATCGGTGGATAGCCAAGGGCGGCGTTCACGGCGTTTAGCTCGCCCAGCAACCGGCGCGAGCCCTCGGTGGGCGGCATGGCCGGATAGCCTTCGGTGAATTCCAGCGTGCCCTTGGCCCCAGGCAGGCTGTTCCCGACAATCGCCTCCATGCGCGCCTTGATCCGGTCGGTCTGGTCGTTCGACAGGGTCCTCAGGTCGCCAATCGCGATGGCCTCGCCCGGGATGATGTTCCCTTTGCCCGAGGCCCTTCCCCCGGTCGCATCCCGGTTGAGGGCGGCGTCAGCGCCACCGAGGACAAGGCCGACGCTGTAGGTGGCGTTGGGCTCGCGCAACTCCTGGCGGAAGGCATCGAGAATCCGCGCCAGCTCGTAGATGGCGCCATAGCCTGCACTCTCGGAGAAGACGCCGGAGGAGTGGCCGGGCCTGGCCGCGACCCGGATCATCCAGGTGGTCGATGACCGACGAGCGATCGATCCCATGTCCGCCCCGTTTTCGGTCGCGAGCCCCTCGAAGTCCAGGGCGACATCGGCTTTGCCGGCAGCGTCGATCAGGTCGCGGCGGGCGATCTCCACCGGACGACCCACCCTCTCCTCATCTCCCGTCAGCACGACGGTGATATTCGCGCGTTTCAGCTCGCCGGCGGTCTTCATGGCCCGCAAGGCCCCGATCATGACGACGATGCCACCCTTCATGTCGTTGACGCCGGGTCCGGTCACCGTGTCGCCAGAGCGCACATACCCCTTGAAGGGGCTATCCAGCTCGAACACGGTGTCCAGATGCCCGATAAGCAGCATCCGCCGACCGGCGCCGGAACCCTTGTGAACCGCAATCAGGTGCCCCGCCCTGCCGGTCTCCGCCATCGGGCTCCAGCGAACCTCGAAGCCCAGGTCCTCGAACTCGCGCGCGACACGCCGGCCCACCGCCTCAACTCCGGGGAGGTTCATGGTGCCGGAATTGATCGCCACCAGCTCTTCAAGCAAGGCCAGCTGGTCATCCTGACCCGCATCGATCGTCGCAACCATGCGGCGCTCGGGGCCGGTGAGTCCCGCCGCCAAAGCGGGCAGACCCAAAAGAAGCGCCAGGGCGAGCCCCGCGGACGCACGCAAGATCATGATGGCCCCCTCCCCGACAAGACGTCGACATTGACCCCGTGAGGGCCCGCAGCGCAACCCCGGGCTTGATTGGCGCGGCGTCATCCCCCCATTGTGCCGCCGTCATTTCGCGGGAGGACGACATGGGTCCCTACAAGCTTCTGATCGACGGCCAGCTGGTGGACGGCGACGCCGC
This sequence comes from Phenylobacterium sp., assembly GCA_046093265.1. Classification (GTDB taxonomy): domain Bacteria; phylum Pseudomonadota; class Alphaproteobacteria; order Caulobacterales; family Caulobacteraceae; genus Phenylobacterium. The sequence goes on from JBJTFE010000241.1 coordinate 2,273, forward strand.
CATGCCAGTGATCAATCCGGCCACCGAGGACGTCCTGGTCGAATGTCCGCGCGCCTCGAAGGCCCAGCTGGACCAGGCCGTCGCCGCCGCCAAGCGCGCCTTCCCCGCCTGGTCGGCCACCCCGATGGATGAGCGCCGCAAGGCCCTGCTGGCCATGGCCGACGCCATACAAGGGGATCTGGAGACCCTTTCGCGCACCCTCGTCCAGGAACAGGGCAAGCCCCTGCAGGACGCCATGGGGGAGGTCTTCGGCGCTGCGGCCTTCTTCCGCTACTTCGCCAGCCTCGACTTGCCCGAGAAGGTCATCGAGGACTCCGACGCCCGCAAGGTGATCTCCCGCCGTCGTCCGCTCGGCGTCGTCGGCGCCATCGTTCCCTGGAACTTCCCCATCATCCTGATGGCCTTCAAGGTTCCCGCCGCCCTGCTGGCCGGCAACACCGTCATCCTCAAGCCCGCCGCCACGACCCCGCTGACGAGCCTGCGGATCGGCGAGCTGGTGAAGGATCTCCTGCCCCCGGGCGTGCTCAACGTGATCTCCGACGCGAACGACCTTGGCGGCGCCATCACGGCCCATCCGGACATCCGGAAGGTCTCCTTCACCGGCTCCACCGAGACCGGCAAGAAGGTCATGGCCGGGGCCGCCGAGGCCCTGAAGCGGGTCACCCTGGAGCTGGGCGGCAATGACGCCGCCATCGTCCTGGACGGCGTGGATCCCAAGGAGGCCGCCCCCAAGATCTTCGGCGCCGCCTTCCAGAACTCCGGGCAGGTCTGCATCGCGGTGAAGCGGGCCTACGTCCACGAGAGCATCTACGACGCCATGTGCGACGAGCTGGCCCGGCTGGCGGACGCCGCCGTGGTGGGCGACGGCCTGCAGCAGGGCGTGACCCTCGGCCCGCTCCAGAACAAGAGCCAGTTCGAGAAGGTGCTGGGCCTGATCGAGGACGCAAAGACCCAGGGCAAGGTCATCGCCGGCGGCGGCCGCGCCGAGGGCAAGGGCTACTTCATCCGCCCGACCATCGTCCGCGACATCGAGGACGGCGCGCGCCTGGTGGACGAGGAGCAGTTCGGCCCCGTCCTGCCCGTCATCAAGATCAAGGACGGCGAGGACGCGGTGCGCCGGGCCAACGCCTCGGACTATGGGCTTGGCGGTTCGATCTGGTCCAAGGACCTCGACCGGGCCCTCGACCTGGCCGGACGCATGGACACCGGCACGGTCTGGATCAACAAGCACGCCGAGCTGGCGCCCAACATCCCCTTTGGCGGGGCGAAGTTCTCGGGCGTGGGTAACGAACTGGGCGAGGAAGGCCTCGCCGAGTTCACCCAGCAGCACGTCATCAACATGGCCAAGGCCTGAACGTCCGGAACAGGCGGTCCGCCGGGAAAGAATTTCCAATGAAGCGGCTTGTGGTCCTTGCCGGCCTGCTCGGCCTCGCCGCCTGTTCGGGGACGGGTGCACCGGCGGGGCAAGGCGCGAAGTTCGACACCTCCCTGCCGATGAACGAGTTCATGCTGCACGTGGTCGATCCCGCCGGCCAGGCTTTTTGGCGCGGCGCGGGGACCGAGCTGACACTGGCCGGTGAGCGGGATCTCTCGCCGACAGACGAGGCCGGCTGGGAGGACCTCGTTACGGCCGCCTCCACTGTGGCCGAGGCCGGCAACGCCCTTCAGCTTCCGGGGCGGGCCCGCGCGCCGGAAGCGGAGTGGAACCGCTATGCGCAAGACATGACCGCTCGCGCCCTGGACGCCCGAAAGGCCGCGGACGCCCGTGACAAGCAGGCGGTCTTCGACACGGGCGGGAGGCTCTACGAGACCTGCATCGCCTGCCACGAGAAATACGTGATCGGACCCCCGGCCAGCGCCAGCCCCCTCCCCGAGTTTCCGGGGGACGTCCCGGCGCCCGAATAGGCGCCATCCTGGCGCGCCCGGCAGGACTCGAACCTGCAACCGTCCGCTTAGAAGGCGGATGCTCTATCCGGTTGAGCTACGGGCGCTCTGGAAACGGTCACCGGCTCAGTGAGTCCAGGGCTGCTTCCGGTCAGCGGAAAAGTTGTCGGCGTAGGCTTTCAGGATACGCTTCGGAGATTTGGGCTCCGTTACCTGGAAGGCGATGCCATGTTTCTGGGCATAAGCGACCGCTTCCTCACGGGTCTCGAAATTTAGTCGGACCTGCCCGCGGGTATCCTCGGTCACGGTCCAGCCCATCAGGGGATCCGGCGTCCGGGCGGAGGCCGGCGCGAACTCCAGGACCCATTCCCGCGCGCGCGCTTTGCCGGACTGCATCGCCGTCTTCGCCGGTCGGAAAATGCGCGCAATCATGCCGGTCTCCGTGTTCCTTCCGTTTCGTCAGTGCCGGCTCTGGTCGGGGCGGCGTGATTCGAACACGCGACCCTCTGCTCCCAAAGCAGATGCGCTACCAGGCTGCGCTACGCCCCGAAGAGCGCCGGCACGCCCTCGCGATAGCCGTCTTCGGGTAAATTCGCAATCAGTCCGCCGGCTTGCGCATCAGTTTGAAGACTCCGCTGGCCCGCACCAGGTCCGAACCCGCGGCATGGACGCGACCCTCCACAAAGGCGACGTCGCGGGTCAGACGGGTCACTCGGCTCTCGCCGAACACCCACTCGCCCACCCGCGCCATGTGCAGGAAATCGATGCTGAGGTGGATCGTCACGCTTGCCCGGCGCGAAGCCCGCCAGACGGCGGCGGCGAGGAGGCCGTCCATGAACGAGGTCAGCATGCCCCCGTGCACCAGGCCCAGCCCATTGGCGTGGCGCGGCAGGGCGAAGAAGGCGTGCTCCGTCAACTCTCCCTGTGGCTCCCGGTGGAAGTAGGGTCCATTGTGCGTCGAATACGGTCCGCGGGTCGCGGACTGGACGAAACCCGGCGGAGGCAGGATGTCCTCCTCGCGAGGCGTCGGCTCAGCGGCGAAGCGTCGGGTCACGGTCGGCTCCGGAAGATGGGAAAGTCAATGCGGTCGCCGGGCTGAAGGCCGATTTGGGCCGCCCGGCCGCCGGCCAGTTCCAGCACGCCTAGGACTGGGCCGCCCGCAGGCCTTGGCGTCTCGTCGAGAGGTCGGGCGTTGCGGATGATGGAGCGCACCACGCCGTCCCGGCGGATGTAGATGATATCGAGGGGGATCAGGGTGTTGCGCATCCAGAAGGCGGCGTCAGGCCGCTCCCGGACAAAATCGAACAACATCCCGCGGTCCGGCGCCAGGCTGGTGCGGCACATCAAGCCGAGTTCACGCTCCCGGTCGGTGTCGGCGACCTCGACGAGGAAGCGGAACTCCCCTTTGGCCGTCCGCACACTCAACGATCGTAGGGGTTTCAACTCGGGATTTCCGATGCACGCCGGCGCGGCGGCGGCGGGATCGGCCGGAAGGGCCAGAGGGGCGACTAGCAGGACGAGACCCGTCAGCAAAACGCGCAAGAGCTGGGAAGGCATTCCCTGCCCATAAACCCGGCCCGACTGGGACGCCAGTCAGATCAGCTGGACCTCGGCCACCACCAGCCCCTTGGGGCCATTACCGAAGCGGACCATCAGGTCCTCGCCCGGCTGTAGGTCCTCGACACCCGCGCGACGCAGGGTTTCGATGTGGACAAAGATGTCGCCCGGCTCCTGCTCGCGCACGACGAACCCGTAGCCCTTTGTCCGGTTGAACCACTTCACCTTCGCGCGCTCGAAGGGCCCCTCTGGCGCCGGGGTCCGGATGGCGCGGGCTGTTCTTGGGGCGAAGCCGCCCCGCCCGCCCCGGTCAGAGCCCTCCCGATCACGGCCCCGGCCGTAGCCAAATGCGCCCCCGTCATGGTCCCGTCGATGGCCGGCATCGCGATCAAAAGACCGCCCCTGGGAGGGCTGCGCCGTACTTTCGTCGAAGTCGTGAATCTCCGAGACCTGCCAGCCCTTCGGACGCCGGACGACGGAGCAGGAGAGGGTCGCCCCTTCTGCCGCCGCCTCTCGGCCGACGCCCCGAAGCGAGGTCACGTGGATCAGGACATCCTTGCGGTCGGTAAGCTCCGGCTGATCCGGAACGACGAACCCGTAGCCCTTGCCCTCATCGAACCACTTTACGCGCCCGCTGATCCTTACTGGGGGTTCCCCCTCGTCATCGAAACCGAAACCGGACATGGCCCCCTCTCGTCCGACTGACCCGGGCGCCCCATGAAAACCCGGTGGTTCAAAGTCTTTTCTTGTCTGTTATCCGGCGTCAATGGCCGATTTGGCGGCTCAAGCCCGGGGCATGACCACCCATCGCCGAACGCGGAAGGCCTCTGAGGAACGAATTGTCGAGAAAGGGGGCAGCGTCTTGGCAGTCCCTAGG
>JBJTFE010000242.1:0-2157 GCA_046093265.1 Phenylobacterium sp.
CTGGTGGACGAGGGCTCGCCGATGATCTGGCGCGGGCCCATGGCCTCCTCCGCCGCCCGCCAGATGGTTCAGGACGTCCTCTGGGGAACGGCCGAAGCACCCCTGGATGTCCTCGTCGTCGACCTGCCGCCCGGCACCGGGGACATCCAGCTGACCCTGGTCCAGAAGCTGAAGATCGACGGGGTGCTGATCGTCTCCACCCCGCAGGAGATCGCCCTGATCGACGCCCGCCGGGCCGCCGCCATGTTCCGCAAGACCGGGACGCCCCTGCTGGGCGTGGTCGAGAACATGGCCTGGTTCGAGGAACCGTCCACGGGCGCGCGCCTGCCCATCTTCGGCGAGGGCGGGGCGAGGGCCGAGGCCGTGCGGCTGGGCGTTCCCCTGCTGGCCGAGATTCCTCTCGAGACGCCCTTGCGCGCAGCCTGCGACGAGGGCCGGCCCGGCGTGCTCTCACAGCCGCAGAGCGCGTCCTCCAGGGCCTTCGCCAGCCTCGCGGCGGCGGTGGTCTGAGCGCGGCCGCAGGCGCGGTTTCAGCGGCGGTCGACCGTGGCCTGACCGGGCTCCGCCGTCAGCCCCTCCAGGACGGCGGCCTCGTCATAGTTGACGGAAACCCCGTCGCGTTCATCCAGCTTCCTCCGGATTTCCGCGTGCGCTGTGGCGTCAAGCTTGTATCCGATGAAGCAGGACCCCGCGAGCATGACGAAGACGATCGGCCCGACGATGTAGGCCAGCTCCAGGCCCAGGATCTGCTCGGGCGTGTTTGTGGCGCCCACCTTGGCGTCGTAGCCGACCAAGGCCAGCACGTTGAAGGTGAGGAAAATCGAGAACGCCCCCGCCAGCTTGGTGGTGGCGGCCGTAAGTGCATAGAGCAGGCCGATCTGCTCGCGTCCGCCCTCGAGCCGGAGCTCGTCGCCGACGTCCGCCGTGATGGCCCGGATCATCACGCCGAAGCCGGCGGCGAGGGCGCCTTCGATGGCCATGATGGGGACGAACCAGGCGAAGCTCCCCTTCGGCAGGAACAACAGCAGGACCAGGCCCAGTGAGTACAGGGTGGTCGTCAGCATCAGCGCACGGTGCTTGCTGATGCGGTTGGCGAGGGCCGCCGTGAGCGGCGCGCCCACAAAGCCGGCGACGATGTAGACCATCAGCAGCAGGCTGGCGCCCGTCTGGGTGAAGCCCCGCGTGCTTGTGAAGAAGAACATGTAGAGGGCCGCCATCCAGCCGGGCCGAGGGTCGCGAAGAGGTCGGCTGCAAGGATTCGGATCACGTTCGCCCGGGCGAACAGCTTGGCGTAGTCGGCCAGCGTGAAGTGCGCCCCGTCATCGCGGTTGATGGTCTCCGGGGTCGGGATCACCGCAATCAGGAGGGTGATGGGGATCATGACGATGACGAACCAGCCAATGGCCTGGATCGGGTTGACGTCCTTGACGCCCGCCTGTTCCAGCAGGATCGGGATGGCGAGGGCCGTCAGGGATCCGATCACGCCCACGGCGGTCAGAACCCCGAAAATCTTTGATCTTTGCTCGTAGGTCTTGGCAAGGACGGCGGCCCAGGCGGAGTGAGAGAGCCCCATGATTGACAGGCCCAGATACATGATCAGCAACCAGAGGATCAGATAGACCTGAGAGGCGCCCTTGGGTGCGTTGTAGAGCAGGTAGACCGCTGCGATCAGCAGCGGCGCGCCGGCCGCCATCCATACTCGGTAACGCCCGAACCGGGTGCGGGTCCTATCCATGGCGACGCCGATCAGCGGGTCGAGCCAGATGTCGAGCAGTCGCACCAGACCAAAGGCGCCGCCGACGACCGCCAGGCTCACGCCCAGCTGGCTGGCGAAGTAGGGCGGCAGCTGGACGCCAACGGAGATCCCGAGCGCGGCGAGGGGTAGGCTGACGGCGGCGAAAGCCAGGCGGCGGGAAGGCTCAGATTACCGTCCGACGACGCCCGATTTACTTTGGACACTCTATTTCTCCCGACACCGCCCGGTCCGCCGGGTCATGCCGGAGGATAGGCCGGGTTCCCCCTGTCAGGGCAAGGGGGAATCTCCGGCCCCGGCCCGCGTCAGCCGCCCTGCATCTTGCGGAAGAACTTGCCGCTCTGCTCGCCGCCGTTGACATAGGCCTGCTGGCCGGCAGGGTCTGCGATACGGGCGAAATTGTC
>JBJTFE010000243.1:0-12925 GCA_046093265.1 Phenylobacterium sp.
AGATCGGCGGCTCGCCGGGCGCGATGGCTGCCGATGGCGTAGCGGTGGGCCTCGTCCCTGAGCCGCTGGAGAAAGTAGAGAACCGGGCTCTTGGGCTCCAGCATGAAGGGCGGCTGGCCGGGCAGGAAGAAGCGCTCCAGGCCGGCGTCGCGGTCGGGACCCTTGGCGACGCCTACGACAGGGATGTCGTCGACCCCCAGTTCAGTGAAGACCTCCAGCGCCGCCGCCAGCTGGCCGGCCCCGCCGTCGATGAGCACCAGGTCAGGCCGCACGGTCGTCTCGCCCGACCCGCCCTCGCGCACCAGCCGCCCGAAGCGGCGGCGAAGGACCTCCCGCATCATGCCGTAGTCGTCGCCGGGGGTCAGGTCGGCGCTGCGGATGTTGAACTTGCGGTACTGGGCCTTCTGGAACCCTTCCGGCCCGGCGACGATCATGCCGCCGACCGCATTGGTCCCCATGATGTGGCTGTTGTCGTAGACCTCGATCCGCTGAGGCGCCGCATCAAGGCCAAACGCCTCTGCGACGCCCACCAGAAGCTTCGACTGGGCCGACCCTTCCGCCAGCCTTCGACCCAGGGCCTCCCGGGCGTTGGTCAGGGCCTGGTCGACCAGGGCCCGCTTTTCGCCCCGCTCGGGCCGGCGGATCTCCACCTTCCGCCCAGACTTCAGGCTGAAGGCTTCAGCCAGGAGATCGCAGTCGTCCGGCTCGCAGCTGGTCAGGATGAGCTTCGGGATAGGTCGGTCGTCATAGAACTGGCCGATGAAGGCGGAGAGGATGGCGGGGTCCTCGTCACTGCGGTCAATCCTCGGGAAATAGGCGCGGTTGCCCCAGTTCTGGCCGGCCCGGAAGAAGAAGACCTGGACGCAGGCCTGGCCGCCGTCGCTGTGCAGGGCGAAGACGTCGGCCTCCTCCAGGCTCTCGGGATTGACCAGGGTCTCCTGGCTGACGGCGGCGAGGGCCCGGATCCGGTCGCGCAGGCGGGCGGCGCGCTCGAACTCCAGGTCGTCGGAGGCCGCCTGCATCTCATCGGACAGGCGGGTCATCACCGCACGGCTGCGGCCGCGCAGGAAGTTCTCGGCCTGGTCCACCAGCGCTGCGTAGTCCGGGAGGCTGATGGCCCCCGTGCACGGCGCCGCGCACCGCCGGATCTGGTGCAGCATGCAGGGCCGGGTGCGGCTCTCGTAGACGCTGTCCGTACAGGAGCGAAGGAGGAAGGCCTTCTGCAGGGTGTTGAGGGTCCGGTTCACCGCATTGGCCGAGGCGAAGGGCCCGAAATAGTCTCCCTTCAGGGTGTGGGCCCCGCGGTGCTTGCGCAGCTGGGCCGCTGGGTGATCGCGGCGGATGACGATCTCGGGGAAGCTCTTGTCATCGCGCAGCAGGACATTGAAGCGGGGCTTCATCTGCTTGATCAGGTTGATCTCAAGCAGCAGGGCGTCGGTCTCGGTTCGGGTGGTGACGAACTCCATGCCCCGGGTCAGGTCGACCATCAGGGCGATGCGCTGCGTGTGGAACCGCCCCTGGGCGTACTGCAGGACCCGCTTCTTCAGGGATCGCGCCTTGCCGACATACAGCACCTCTCCACCTTCGCCGATCATCCGGTAGACGCCCGGGGAGTCCGGCAGGCGAGAGACCTGGTCGCGGATCAGGGCCGCCCCGGTGAGGGGGGCGCCTTCGGCCGGGTCTTTGGGGTCGGCGTCCGTGGGCATGCCCTTCCTATAGGCGACTCCGGCCCCGGTGGGGACCCCGGGGCGGGGCGCCGTCAGCCCGGGGGCAGGAGCCCCCTGAGGGCCTCGAGGTAGGCGGCGAAGGCCGCCCGGCCCCCGTCCGTGATCCGGACCGTTGTCAGGGGCTTGCGCCCGGAAAAGGTCTTCTCGATGCTCACATAGTCGGCCTCCTCGAGCTTCCTCAGGTGGACCGACAGATTTCCGTCCGTCGCCGAGAGGCGAGCCTTGAGCTCCCCGAAATCCGCCGCACCCGCGCCGGCGAGGTAGGCCATGATCCCCAGGCGGACCCGCCCATGGATCACCTCGTCCAGGCGCTCGATGTCAAACTCCGGGTTCACCGGCGGCCTTCCTGGCGCATCAGCTGCAGGCCGGGGGCCAGGCCGAGGGCGAACAGGGCGATGGCGTAGGCCAGCCAGAGCAGGGGGCTGCCCGCCAACCCGGCCACGGCGACCGAGGCGATGAAGCTGCCGACGCCGACCCGGCGCAGCCATCCCGTCCGCCCGATCTGGGCCGCCGCCATCCAGCAGAGGCCATAGAGGGCCAGGATAACCGACGGGAAGAGGTTGAAGACACCCCAGTCCGCAGTGCGGAAGCCGGCGAGCAGCAGGGCGAAGAAGAGCACGCCGATGACCATTCCGGCCTGGGTCCAGATCACGCCGATGGTCTCGTTCAGGGTGCTGGCCGAGCCCAGGCGGCTCCGGGTCCTGCGATTAAGCAGGGGAAGGGCGAAGACAAAGGCGAGACCGCTGGCCGGCCAGATCCACCCCAGGGCCTGGGTGGGAACGGGCAGGAAGCCCGCCGTGATGGCGTAGGCCAGAAGGCTCGTAAGCCCGAAGAGGCCGCCGCCGAGGGCCATGTAGGGACCGGCCAGCACGGGCGCGGCGCGCCCCTCCTCCGCCAGGGTCTTCAGGTAGGCGATGTCCTCGCCAAGGGTGTTCCGGGCGTCTGTCATGGAAGGCTCCTGCGTGCTTCTGGAGCCAGACTAATAAATTACTTTGTTTTGTAAAGTGCTTTTATTCGGCTCAGATCCGGATCCGTCCGCTGACGATCCCCTCGTGCGCCGCGACGTCCAGCGGGCGGTATCCGCCGTCGGCGGCGCGGTGGAACAGAGGGCCATTCACCCGTTCCGGGTCGAAGCCCTCGGCGACGAGGTCGACCTTCCTCTGCTTGAAGGTGCCGGTAACCGCCATGGCGGGCTGGAGGCGAAGGAAGGCGGGCCGGGCGTATTCCGGCAGGTCCGCCGCAATGCGTGCGGCGAGGATGCCGATGTCGAAGTCCTCGCCTGTCACCAGGGCCGCCATGCCGGCGCGGCCATCGGCGCCCGGGACCGCAACGCCGTAGACATTGGCCTCGACGACGCCGGGAATGGCCTGAAGACGGAGAGCCACCTCGGCCGTGGAGACGTTCTCGCCCTTCCAGCGGAAGGTGTCGCCGACCCGGTCCACGAAGAAGACGTAGCCATCCCCGTCCTGGCGCAGAAGGTCACCGGTCCGGAACCAGGCGTCGCCGGGGGTGAAGACGTCCCTTAGCACCTTCTTCTCCGAGGCGGCCTTGTCGAGATAGCCGGTGAAATCCGCCCGGGGGTCAGAGGAGTCGATGCGGCCCAGGCATTCCCCCGCCTCTCCGGGAGCCGCTTCCTGGCAGAATCCGTCCGGCCCACGCAGGGGCGCCTCGGCCTCATAGTCGAATCGCACAATCCGACCGTTGAACCTCCGCCGCAGGAAGGCGGGGATACGGCCGATGGCGCCGGGACGGCCATCGAAGTTGAAGAAGGAGACATTGCCCTCGGTGGAGCCGTAGAACTCCAGGACCCGGGGAACGTCAAAGCGGCCGGTGACCGAGTCCCAGACGTCAGGCCTGAGGCCGTTGCCGAAGGCCAGGCGCAACCTGTGGGACCGCTCGTCCGGATGTGGCGGCTGGTTGGCGAGGTACCGGCAGAGCTCGCCGATGTAGACGAACTGGGTGCAGCCCTCCCGCCGTATGTCCTCCCAGAACTGGGTGGCCGAGAATCGCCGCTTCAGGACCACGCAGGCGCCATTGAGGAGGGCCGCCCCCATGCCGCAGAGTCCGCCAGTGGCGTGGTAGAGGGGCAGGGCGACATAGATCCGGTCATCGGAACGCGCGCCCGTCGCGCCTGCGAAGCCGCGCATGTAGAGCTGAACCCGGACATGGGTGACCCGCGCCGCCTTGGGCAGGCCGGTGGTCCCGGAAGTGTAGATGAGAAGGGCGGTGTCCCCGGCGGTTAGACCCTCCTGCACTGAGGCGGGAGGGGGCTCGGGCGTGCGCTCGGCAAGGGCGGCGGCCAGGTCGCCTTCTCCTGGCAGGGGCGCATCCAGGCTCCAAAGACGCGGTGTGTGGTCCAGGTCGCCCAGTATGTCCTGCAGGGCCGGGGAGGTCTCTCCATCCACAATCACCTCATGGGCGCCAGACAGGGAGAGGCAGTGGGCCAGGGCCTGGCCGGTGAGCTGGTTGTTGATGAGGGCCGAGACCACCCCGACCTTGGACAGGCCGTACCAGGCGGGCAGGTATTCGATGCGGTTGGGCAGGAAGAGCGCCACACGGTCCCCGGGCCGCAGACCGATCTCAAGCGCCCATCGCGCGAAGCGGTTGGCGAGGGCCTCCATTCCGGCATAGGTGAGGCTTTGCCCCTCGAAACGCAGGGCCTCGCGGTCGGGCCATCGCGCCGCCGCCGCGTCGAGGTCGTCACAGATGCGGCGCGGACTTCCAGGACGGATCCCTTTCACCCGGCGAAGCGTCCGGAACAGGCCGGAGGCGAACCGGAGGTCACGCTGGAGCGTCGAGAACATTCGGTAGCCGTCTCCTCTAATGCCGCGTCGGACCTGTGATCTGGCGGCGTGGAGACGGAGTTTCAAGGCGCGGGGTGTCTGTACCCCCGAGACCGCCTTCGTCTGAGGCGGCGTCAGGCGGCCTGGAGACCCGGAGTATCGTGCAGGTCGGCCGGCAGGCCGGCGCCCATCAGGTCGATGAAGTTGTCGCGCCAGAACCTCTTTCGGGCCGTGACGCCGACGCCCTCCAGGGACTCCCCGAACCGCTTGAGCGGACTCCGACCGCCTTCGATGTGAGGGAAGTCGGACGAGAACATGCACACCTCCTCGCCGGCGTTGGCGATGATCCAGGCGACGTCCTCGTGGGGATAGGGCGTGGCGCGGAACTGGCGTTGCAGGATTTCGCTCGGGCGAGCCGAGAGACGCTGGAGCCGCTCTTCTCGACCGAAAGCGGCCGCCCCGGAGTCCATGAACTTCATCAGGCTCGGGATCCACGAGGCGCCCAGTTCGATGGCCCCGAACTTCAGGCGGGGGAACCGGTCGAAGACGCCGTCGAAGACCAGGGCCGAAAGGGTCTGCCAGACGGCGACGGGAATGGTCATGAAGGACAGCGAGGTGAAGTTCTCCGCGCCGCCATGGAAGTCGAGGACCCTTGGCAGGCCGTTCTCGAAGTAGGCCGGCTTCATCTTCTCCTCGCCCCCGACATGGAAGAGGACGGGCAGGCCCGCCTCCTCGAGCAGGGCCCAGACAGGATCGAGTCCGACATGGCTCGGGCTGTGCCCCGACGGGCAAAGCGAGGGGACCATCAGGCCCCGGCAGCCCAGCGCTATCGCCTCGCGGGCGATCCGGGGAGCCGCCTCGATGTCGAGCAGAGGAACATACCCGGTCGCCAAGAGCCGGCGGTCCACCGAGCAGAAGTCCGCCATCATCCGATTGTGGGCGCGGGCGCCCGCCAGGGCCAGCTCAATCCTGCCAGCCTCTTCCAGGCCGTAGTTGCCCAGGGCGTGAGTTGTGAAGACCAGCTGGCTGGCGAAGCCCAGGAGGTCCAGCGTCCGGGGACGGTCCTCCCGGCGGAAGGCGCCCAGAGCCTGGTGGTTCTTGCGCAGGAGAAGGTTGGCCTCGTCCCCAGCGCGGAATTCCGGGTCTTCGTGGAGGGCGCGGGCCTTTTCCGCCCAACCGCTCCGGTCATTGGGCTTGCGGATGGCCTCGGAGAAGTCGGCCCTCAGCCGGGGCTCGACATAGCGGTCTATTTCGCCTGGCAGCTCCATGACGTGCGCATCCGCGTCATGGACCGTGAAGCCTTCCACATAGGGCATGGCGTCCCCTCCCTGTCGTTGCCGACACTTCGGACCGGGAGGGGCAGGCGGTCAAGCCCCGCCGCCAAGGACGGGGCCGGACCGACCGATCAGATCTGGGCCAGGAGGTAGTCGGCGGCCGAGACCTTGAATTCGCCGGCGGCCTCGACGTTCAGCTGCTTCACGACGCCGTCGACGACATACATCGAGTAGCGCTGCGAGCGCAGGCCGAGGCCGAACTTGGAGCCGTCCATGGTCAGGCCCACGGCCTTGGTGAAGTCGCCTGCCGGATCGGCGATCATCTCGATCTCGCCCAGGACGCCCTGGTTCTCGCCCCAGGCCTTCATCACGAAGGCGTCGTTGACGGACAGGCAGACAATGGCGTCGACGCCCTTGGCCTTCAGATCCGCGGTTAGGTCCTTGTAGCCGGGCAGGTGCCGGGCCGAGCAGGTGGGGGTGAAGGCGCCGGGAACCGCGAAGAAGGCGACCTTGCGGCCCTTGAAGACCTCGTCGACCGAGGTGGGCTTCGGCCCCTCCGCCGTACCGGCGATGAGGTTGGCGGCGGGAAGCGTGTCTCCGACCTTGAGGGTCATGGCCTGTCTCCGGGCTGGATGGGTAAGGGTACGGCAGACATAGACGCTCGGAGCCGTCCTGCAACGAAGAAGTGGGGTTCGCATCTTGAATCCGCCCCAAGGGCGTCCGACAACCCGCAGATGGACCCTGCGGCCTATCTTTCCGGTCAGCTCCTCATCGCCCTGCCGGCGATCGGCGACCCACGCTTCGAGCGCGCCGTCGCCCTCCTGTTCGCCCACGATGCGGCGCACGCCATGGGACTTGTCCTGAACAAGCCCGTTGACGGTCTGAAACTCGGCACTGTCCTGGAGCAACTCTCCATTGCCTGCCCCGAAGCCCGCCGCTCTGAGGCTGTTTTCCTGGGCGGACCGGTCCAGCCCGAACGTGGCTTTGTCATCCACACCGACGACTTCTCGGCTTCGGACGGCGCGACCCTCACTGTACCCGGAGGGCTGGCTTGCACGCCGACCCGGGAAGCGCTGGATGCGATTTCGCGAGACGACGGGGCGCCCCGGCGTTCACGACTTGCCCTCGGTTACGCGGGATGGGGACCGGGGCAACTCGAAGACGAGATCCGGCGGAATGTCTGGCTGGTCTGCCCGGCGGACGAGGAGATCGTCTTTGACACGCCGGCGCCGGCGGTTTGGGCGGCGGCTTTGGCGCGGCTGGGCATTGATCCCTCCTTCCTCACAGCCGACGCTGGCCAGGCCTGATCAGGGCGGGGCCTGTTGACGGGCGCTTCTATGGGAGGTGGCTTGCGGGAGGCGGGTGAGGCGCGCGAATCCGGATTCCGGCCTCAGGGACCCCCCAAACGCCGAAGGCGATCAGATTGACAGTCGCATTTTCGGGTCTTCGCCCGGGGCTTCAGGCGCAACCAGGCCGAAGAGAACGTGATCGCGCCAGCGCCCGTTGATCCTCAGATAGTCCCGGGCGAAACCTTCCTCCAGGAAGCCGGCCTGGCCAAGAAGGCGCCGCGACGGCGTGTTCTCAGGAAGGCAGGCCGCCTCCAGCCGATGCAGGGAAAGGGTCCGGAAGGCGAAACGCACAACGGTCCGGACCGCGGCGAGGGAATGACCCCGCCGAGTATACGCCGCTCCGCACCAATACCCCACCGTCCCCATCTGAGCGACGCCACGGCGGATGTTCGAAAGGGTCACCCCCCCTGTCAGCGCACCATCGCCCTTCCGAAAGACCAGGAAGGGGTAGGCCGCACCCAGGTCAATGTCCCGCGCGTAGGAGGCGAGGCGGCGGCGCCAGGCGCTTCTGGTCAGGTCATCCGCCGGCCAGAGCGGCTCCCACGGTTGAAGAAAGTCATGCGAGGCGCGCCTCAGCTCGCTCCACTCCGGAAAGTCGGACGGTCGGGGAGGGCGGATTTCAATCCCCTCGCCCTGAAGCCTCAGGCTGTCGCCCGGCGTGATCCAGTCCAGAAGCGCCATAGGCAAACCCTCCGTCGTTTTCCGCGCCCGTCAAGTCACTCTCAGATCGTGGAAGCCCCGGTCCGGAGAGACGAGACAAAATGGGAGGCGGCGTGGTGAGCCTCCGGGGGGCCGAGAACCACTGCAGCGGAAACGCCCGGTTCCAGCATTCGGGCGCCAGAACGGCGCACGGCCGCCATGTCGCACGCATCGATACGCTGAGCGATCTCCTCCGGAGGGATCAGTCTGCCGTGGGTGAGGATCTGATGTGCGGCCTGCTCGGCGCGGCTCAACAGGGACTCCGCCGTCATGAACTGAGCCGCCTTCAGCTGGGCCCTCGCCCGATCGACCTCTCGGGCCTGCGGTCGATCTGCAAGTTCCAGGATCTGCCGGGCGCACAGTCCGGCCAACTCTCTCGCCGCGCCAGCTTCGCACCCCGCGAATATACCGACCATCCCGCAGTCCGACCAGAACTCGCCCCACGCGTCCACGGCGTAGGCGAGTCCGCGGGCCTCACGGGCCTCCTGGAACAAGCGGGAGGCCATGCCGCCGCCAAGGCACTCGGCAAAGACCTGCAGCGCCCATGCATCGGGGTCAGTGACCGGCAGTCCAGGACACAGAAGCACCAGATTGGCCTGTTCAAGGGATCGGTCAGCGGTCTTGACCCCTCCAGTGAACCGCGCCGGCGCCGGCGGCTGGACTTCGGCCGGCTCGCACGATGCGAAATCCCGTTCCGCCAGCCGAAGAAGCTCCGCCTCCTCGATGGCGCCGGAGGCGACAATGACCAGACGGTCCGACGCATAGATCCGCCGCTTCCAGTCCATCAGGGTTCGGGAGCGGGCGCGCGCAAGACTGGTGACATCGCCCAGTATGTTGCGGCCAAGCGGTTGATCGCGAAAGGCGACCGACTGGGCCATCTCGAACACAAGATCATCCGGCGTGTCCTCGGCCTCGGCGATCTCCTGGAGCACCACCCTTCGCTCTCGCACCAGGTCCGTGGGCTTCAGATCTGGCCTCAGGAGAATGTCGGAGAGGAGGGCGGACGCCCGGTCAAGACTTTCCGGCAAGGTCCGGACATGGAAGACCGTTCGCTCATGCCCGGTCTCCGCGTTCATCTGCCCGCCACCGGCTTCAATCGCTTCGGCGATCTCCCGGGCGGATAACCCTGCCGCGCCCTTGAAGACCATGTGCTCGAGCAGGTGCGACCATCCCGACTCGCGCGGGCTCTCCCAGCGCGCGCCGCGTCCAGCCGCGACGACCAGGGCGACCGTTCTCAAGCCCGGCACGGGATCGCAGACCACCCGGACCCCGTTGGAGAGGGCGTGAATTCGGGTCGTATCAGCCTCCCGCGAACGACCGGACATAGGCGCTGATCCTCGCCAAGTCGGCCGGGATGCGTTCAAAACGCTCCGGCCGCGTCCCAAGCGCACGGGCCCTCTCCGGTGTTGCAGGCGAGCGACCTGTAGCCGCAAAGACCGCGGCCGGGAACTTGGCCGGGTGCGCCGTGGCCAACACCACGGTCGGGCCCTGCCCCGGGTTCCGCCGCAGGGCGGAAAGAGCCACGGCTGTATGAGGATCCACCATCTGACCCGTTTCGGAGAGGGTGAGGCGCATCTGAGACGCTGTAGAAACCTCGTCGGTCGAGTCACCCCTGAACACGGCGGTCATGGCCCCGAGGGCGGCCGGCGGAACGACGATGTCCTGTCCGCCCGCAAAACCCAGGAAGGCGGCGCCGGCGGCCGGCCCGTCGCGGCCGGTCGCCTCGTAGAAGAGACGCTCGAAATTCGAAGCGGACTGGATGTCCATGGCCGGAGACTGGGTTTCCGTCACTTCGCCACGAGCATAGACGCCGGTCCGGAAGGTGCGGGCCAGGATATCGTTGGCGTTGGTGGCGATCAGGATCCGGCTCACTGGAAGACCCATCCGGTGGGCGACGTACCCGGCGAAGCCGTCCCCGAAGTTACCGGAGGGCACGGCGACCGATACTGGCCGGTGCGGTGCGCCAAGAGCCGTCGCTGTCGTGAAGTAATAGACCGACTGGGCGATGATCCGGGCGAAATTGATGGAGTTCACCGCCGAGAGACCGACTGCAGCTTGAAGATCGGAATCCGCGAGAGCCGCCTTGAGGATCGCCTGGCAGGCGTCGAAATCCCCGCCCACCGCAAGGCAGCGGACGTTATCCTCTGCAGCGGTCGTCATGAACCTCCGCTGGACCTCCGAGATCCTGCCATCGGGAAACATGGCCACGATCCGCGTGTGGGATCGCCCGCGGAACGCCTCGACTGCGGCGCCGCCGGTATCGCCTGACGTCGCGCAGAGGATTGTCTGGGTGCGTCCCGCACGCGACAGGACATAGTCGGAGAGCCGCGCCAGCAGCTGCATCGCGACGTCCTTGAAGGCGAGGCTGGGTCCGTGGAACAGCTCAGCCAGGAAAACATCGGAGTCCAGCTGGACGAGCGGGACGACGGCGGGATGATGAAAGGCGGCGTAGGCCTCCCGGCACATCCGATCAAGATCGACCTCTGGAATCTCGTCTCCGGCGAAGCGGCCCAGGACGGCCGCAGCCACCTCGGCGTAGGGACGCCCTGCGAAGGCGGCGATCTCGTCAGGCTGAAAGCGGGGCCAGGTCTCCGGAACATAGAGGCCGCCATCCGGCGCCAGACCCGCCAGAACAGCCTCGACAAAGCCGACCGAGGGCGATCCGCCACGTGTGGAGATGTATCGCATCAGGATCTGAAGTGCTTTCGGAGGAGCGCGCCATAGACGCCGAGAAGCGCGGCGGCAAGACCGAACCAGGTCAGGGCGTACTCCAGGTGTCTGTTGGAAATCGTTGCCGGGATCGGAGCGGGGACAAGGGCGCCGAAGCCCGGGTTCGATGAAGTCTCGGCAAAAAGCATGACCGGCGCTGGCCGGACCGCACCGAGTGCGGCGGCCATGGCCGGGATGTCACGCGCAAACCAGAGCCTGGACGCAGAATTCGCCTTGGGCGTGAAGGGGCCGGCCCGGTCTGGAACCCTGAAGATTCCGGTGACCGTTTCAGGCCCGGCTTCCCCACTGCTGGCGGGGCGGGCGGACACCGTATCGGCAATGAAACCGCGATCCACAAGTACGCTTTCGAAACGTCCGGACCCAAGCGGACAGGCCGAGATCAGCCGGCGGCCGGGTTGACCACCCTTGAGGGCGTAGAGTTCCACAAAATCGGCCCCGCCAAGCCCGGGACAGTCCAGGCGCACCCGGACCATGTCGAGGTCCAGAGGAGAAGCGGCTCTCTCGAGGGCGCCCGGCGCGGATTGTGCGGGCGCCGCCTCAAGGCGGGCGATCCGGGCGAGCAGGGCCTCCTTCCAGGCCAAGCGCTGGACCTGCCACACGCCCAGACTGATCAGGATGCCGAGAGCGATGACGGTGGCGAAGGTCAGTCCTACGGGAAACCGCCTCGCGGACGAGGGTTCATTCGCCATGGCGGGATTCCGCCGCCTTATTGGCGAACTGGGCGGCGATAAGCACCCCCTTCACGGGCCGCAGGAGCCCCAGGCAGACGATTACGGTCAACGGGAGGAAGACCGCCAGGTGAACCCAGATGGGGGGGCGATAGGCGATCTCCGTAAAGAGCGCCGCAAAGGCCACGATGAACCCGGCGATGAGGATTACAAAGACGGCGGGACCGTCCCCGGAGTCTGCGCGGCTGAGATCATTTCCGCAGGCCTCGCAGCGGTCCGCGACCTTGAGAAAGCCCTGAAACAGGGCGCCGCGACCACAGTGCGGGCAGTGGCCGGCAAGCCCCGCCAGGAGGGGGTTCACGCCGGCCACCGAGAGTCAGTGTCCGCCCGAGGCGCCGAACACCACGTAGATGAAGGCGAACAGGAACAGCCAAACCACGTCGACGAAGTGCCAGTACCAGGCCGCAGCCTCGAAGCCGAAGTGTTGCTTCGGCGTAAAGCCCTTGCCCATCAGGCGGGCAAGGCAGACCAGCAGTAAGATGGTCCCGATCAGGACATGGAAGCCGTGGAAGCCGGTGGCCATGAAGAAGGAGGAGCCATAGAGACCGGAGTTCTCGGCGCCCTCGCCTCCGAAGAAATAGTTGTGCTGGAGGATGTGGTGGTACTCGTAGACTTGGATGGCGGTGAAGATTGCGCCAAGGATGATGGTCAGGGTCAATCCGATCTTCGCGCCGGTCCGGTCACCCGTCTGAAGCGCGTGGTGCGCCCAGGTCACGGTCGTGCCCGACAGGAGAAGCGTCAGAGTGTTCAGAAGCGGCAGATTCCAGGCTGGAACCGTCTCTACGCCCTTGGGCGGCCAGGTGGCCCAGGCGGCGCGCACTTCCTCAATCCCGGAGTGAGTGCGCACGCCGTGGAACAGGGCCATCTCGAAGAAAATCCAGAACCAGGCGACAAAGAACATCACCTCCGAGGCGATGAACATGATCATGCCATAGCGAAGGCCGATCCCGACAACCGGCGTGTGGTCGCCCTGGTTGGCCTCAATGGTGACATCGCGCCACCACCCGGCCATCGTCAAAAGAACGCCAGCCAGCCCCGCCAGGAGAATGGTCAGATCCCCCTTGGGAAGACCGAATAGCCCCTTCATGGCGATAACGCCGCCGACCGCCATGACGCAGGCGGCGATGGAGCCCACCAGCGGCCAG
This sequence comes from Phenylobacterium sp., assembly GCA_046093265.1. Taxonomy (GTDB): domain Bacteria; phylum Pseudomonadota; class Alphaproteobacteria; order Caulobacterales; family Caulobacteraceae; genus Phenylobacterium. The sequence continues at coordinate 12,436 of JBJTFE010000243.1, forward strand.
GGGCTGGGATTGACGAGATGATAGTCGTGTTTGACGTCGCCCGCAGACATTGCGCCCCTGTTCCTCTTTCTGACACGCCCCGCCGCTGAGTCGCCGAACGGACAGGCGCTTTTTCGAGTGTCCCTATAGCCCTGCTTTTGATGTCCCGCCAAGCGCGGATGGCGCCTGTGCCGATTTAGACTGCGCCTCCTGCGCGGGGAAGAAGGTGTAGGACAGGGTCACTTCCGACTTCCCGCGCGTATCGAAGTCCTGTGCGAACTTCGGATCGACGAAATAGACCACCGGGAACTCGATCGTCTTGCCTGCGGGAATCGTCTGGTCCGAAAAACAGAAGCACTCAAGCTTCTGGAAGTAGGCCCCCGCGAGTTGGGGTGTGACGTTGTAGACCGCATGACCGGTGACCGGACGGTCGCTGTTGTTGGTCACCGTGAAGTAGGCAAGGCCGGTCTGGCCGATCCGGAGGGTCTGGGAGGTCTGCTGCGCCCGGAAG
>JBJTFE010000244.1:0-3216 GCA_046093265.1 Phenylobacterium sp.
GGGGGCGATGTAGGGCTCGTGCAGGTCGCAGACATAGAGGGTGACCGACGAGTTCAGCACCGAGGTGTAGCTGGTCAGGACGGCGGCGGCCATGAAGGCGGCGAAGGCGCCGGAGAGCCAGGAGGGCATGACTTCGGCCACCACCCGGCCATAGGTGGCGTCGCCGATGTCGCCGAAAAGCTTGTAGGCGCAGACCCCGGGCACCACCACGATGGCCGGCACGAAGAGGATGCGGATGACGATGGCCGCGAACACCCCCTTCTGGCCCTCGCGCAGGTTGGGGGCGGCCATGGCCCTCTGGGTGATGGTCTGGTTGGTGGACCAGTAGAACATCTGGATGAAGATCATCCCGGTCAGCAGGGTCGGCCAGGGAATGGGGCTCTCCGGCCCGCCGATCATGCTGAGCCGTTCGGGGGGAATCCCCGAGAAGTCGAAGCCGATGGCCGCCAGGGCCAGCACCGTCACCGCCGCCGCCATGCCCAGGACGCCGACGCCGGCGAGGGTGTCATAGACCGCCACGGCCCGAAGGCCGCCCAGGACGGTATAGGCCGCCCCCACCGCCGCAATGCCGCCCGCCAGCACCATCAGGGGCGGGCTGTTCGCGATCATGGTCGAGAGGAAGAGGGCCCCCGTATAGGTCATGATCGGCAGGTAGATGAAGACATTGCCCAGCAGGAACAGGAGCGAGACGGTCGCCCTCAGCCCCTTGGACCCGTACTTCCGCTCAAGGAGCTCGGTCGTGGTGGTGCAGTTGTTGCGATAGTAGATGGGCAGGAAGACCAGCGCCAGGATCGCCAGACCCGCCACGGCCGCCAGCTCCCACCAGGCGAGCAGCAGCATCTGGTTGCCGTTCATGCCCACCAGCTGGTCCGTGGACAGGTTGGTCAGGGTGATGGACCCGGCGACAAAGGGCCAGGACAGGTTCCGCCCCGCCAGGAAGTACTCGCTGTGGCTGTCGGTGGATCGCCCGCCCATGCGCCGCACCTGGCGCCAGGTCGCCAAGGCCATGAGCAGGGTCAGGGCGCCGAAGACGCCCCACTGGATCGCATTGGCTGTCATGATCGGCCGCCCCCCAACGGTGGAGGCAGTCTAGAGGCAGGGGCGAACAAGAACCAGTAGGGGCGGGTCAGGCCGCCGGCCGCATCGGAGCCCTGCTCTAAGCCTTCTGGGACCCAGGCCGTCTGCCGGGCCTTAAGTCGCCATGACGCCCCGGTCACGGCCAGAACGGCACTCCGCGACGGGCGGGTCGACCCCCGCTGAGACCCGGATTTCAGGCGGTGTTCACGGCGTTGGACCGAATAACCGCACGACCATCGGCCGCTAGGTCGCGGCGGGTGGCCTCCAGACTCAAGGGGCCCGAGATACGACGGTTGATTTCATCGATGCCGGACTCTTTGACGCCCCGGGCGAGCAGATACCTCAGTGAGATCCGTTCATGGTCCGCAGCATCGGGCTGGGTGCCATGCAGTGTGCACGCGTGCCACATGGCCGCGAAGCCGGCGTCGCCTGTCAGTATGACCTGGCGGGCGGTCAACGCATTGCCGTGCCCATCGGCATAGTTCCAAACGCCGCCCTCACCCTTGGTCAGTTGATGCGGGAAGATCGTTCCGCCGAAACTATGCGATCCCTCGAGAAGAAATAACGGCGCATCTGATTCGGTTACTTTGTGTAAGTATATATAGAGTGTAAGGAAATCAGCAGGACGATCCGGATAATCGATCAAATCCTGATGGAAATCGATTCCGTAAAAATAGGTTACGTCTCTATATTCAGGACGAATATAGGGTCCTAAATTATTGACAGGATTTCCGAGTATACGACTTCTCAACCAATCTGGAATCGAACTCTGAGGAACACCACAGACGATCTTTCGGTTCAAAATCTGGTAGTCGCTCCCCAAGATAGCTCCAACAGCTTCTCGGATCGCAGATGCCTCTTCTACAAATCCGACTTGATCTGAAAATCTATCGAGAAGATTTCGCCCAGGTCCCGGATTAACGCCCTTGTACTGAGGATCCGCGTCAAATTCCGCCTCACTGAGGAACAGACGGTGATCGAAGTTGCGAGTCCCCCGGATCTTCGCAAGCAGATCTTGCGCAGCCTTGGGGTCGAGAATCTCCGGGAACCGATATGCCCCGGTCTCGAACATCGATTCGAGAACGGTGGGTGTCGCTGATGTCGGGATTTTGCCGGCGGAGGCTGACATCGTCATCATGTCCTTACGGTTCGAGTTCCACTCAGGGGCTTCAACTCGCCTTGAGCGGGAACCCACCACCGACTGAACAAGCTGGAGACGCAACCCGCATACCGGTCATGTGGCCATTTTATGGTTAACAAAACGTTTCCTAATGCGGTGACAAAGCGCCCATCGCTGCAGAATGGCGAAGAGCCCGACGACGAGGGCCGACCGTGCATGACCAAGGCGGCGACCCTCCCGGAAATGCCGCGGCGATCCCTGCAGACCCGGCCTCTGCAGCCCTGGCTCCATCCCCGCCGAGCTGCGTGTCAGGTTGACTTGACACTGTCGCGCGAACCTGACAATATGTCGCGGTAACTTGACACTGTGGTGCGCCATGAACAATCGACTGAGACTATTGAGGGCCGAGCGGGGCTGGAGCCAGGCCGAGCTGGCGGGACGCATCGACGTCTCCCGCCAGGCGGTCAACGCTATCGAGACCGGCAAGCACGACCCCTCCCTCAACCTCGCCTTCCGCATCGCCCGCGAATTCAGCCTGCCCATAGAGCAGGTCTTCGACGGCGGTGACACCTGATGTTCCCCGAAGAGGAAGACATGATGACCGCCCCCGAAAAGAACACCGTCCCGCAACTCTCCGGCGAGGACCGCCTGCACAAGCGCAGCCAGCGCATCCGAAGTATCTGGATCGCCACGATGGGGCTTGCCTTCATGTGCGGCCTGGGCTTCGGGGTCATCGGCTGGAGCACCTCCATCGGGATGTCCTCCCTCTTCTTCTGGGGCGCCACGGCCCTGTTTTCGGCAGGCATGCTGGCCACGAATGTCTGGTTTATGCGTCGCGTCGACGAGGTCGAGGTTCAGGACAACCTGTGGGCCGCCTTCGCCGGCTTCGACGCCCATGTCCTCATCGCCGTCGGCTGGGCCGGCGCCGCGGCGCGCGGACTTGCCCCCGCCCCGGACGTCATCGGGGTCCTCCTGGCCACCCTGGCCGTCACCCTCATCGCCTATCTTGGCCTCAAGCT
>JBJTFE010000245.1:0-4478 GCA_046093265.1 Phenylobacterium sp.
GGTGGTGTCATCAGGCCTCGCGATCTACGACACCATGCAGTACATCCGCAGCCCCGTAGCCACCCTTTGCATGGGTTACGCCGCTTCCATGGGCTCGTTTCTTCTGGCCGCCGGAGCCCCCGGTCAGCGGATCAGCCTGCCCAATGCCCGGATCATGGTTCACCAACCCTCCGGCGGTTACTCGGGCAAGGCCTCGGACATCGAGCGGCATGCCGAGGACATCCTGAAGATCAAGCGGCGGCTTAATGAAATCTACGCTAAGCATACCGGCCGGACCTATGACGAGGTCGAGGAAAAGCTGGACGCCGACACCTTCATGACCCCCGAGGAGGCCCGCGACTGGGGCCTCGTCGATCATGTTCAGGAGAACCGCGGGGACGACTGACCCGCGAGGTCGTTCCGCGGCCTTATGGGCGCGCCTGAAACTCCCGGTATCCGGCGTGGTCGGCGATGGCCAGCATATCGGCATCGCCTGCGGTATCGCCGTAGGCGGCGGTCAGCCGGACATCCGGTCCGAAGATTTCCTCCAGTCGCCGCCGTTTTTCGGGTCCCCTGCAGTTCTCTCCCGCGAGCTCACCCGTGATCCGGTCGTTTTCGTCGAGCGCGAGGCGGGTGCCCAGAAGGTGGTCTGCGCCAAGGTGTTCGGCGAACGGAGCCACCAGGATATCCGGCGATGCGGTGACGATCACAAGCGTTGCTCCCTCTGCACGCCACTCGCTCCAGGTCCTGAGCGCGTCCGGGCGCAGAAGCGTTGCGGAATGGGTCTCCGCGAAGGTCCGGGCCCAGGCCCTGAGATCGGAGGCCGGGGCGCCCCGCAGAAACTGACGCACGGCGGCGGCCTTCATTCGGGCCCTGTCCCTCTCGAGGAGGTAGCGGCCGAGGGCGGGCGCCAGGGCAAAGCCACCCCATATCCAGCCGACAGGACCCGCGCGCCAGGTCAGGAAGGAAAGGAAGCTGTCCCGGACCGTCAGCGTTCCGTCGAAATCAAAAGCCACGATGTTCGTGGCCGATTCAGGTTTCCCCGGCTTGTCCGCTTTCGTGGAACCGACGCGGCGGGAGCTCACAGATGGACGCTTAGACACGCGGCAAACGTATCGTGGCGGCGGGGTTCAGACCAGAGGCGCTTCCGGAAATTCGACTGGTGACGACAAGGCCACAACTTTCCGCTATACGCGACCGGATTGGACCGCGGGCTTGTCGCCCGCAATGGGATCGGCGACTGTCAACACTTAGACAACCCGTTCCTGTTAGGCTGAATACCGCCTTCAGTGGCGGACCGTGTTTCGACGGAGCGGTTCCGCGCCGCCCGGCGAAGGAGTGAGAGACGAATGACCAAGGCCGCCGGCGGGGATTCCAAGAGCACCCTCTACTGCTCTTTCTGCGGCAAGAGCCAGCATGAGGTCCGCAAGCTGATTGCGGGCCCGACCGTGTTCATCTGCGACGAATGCGTCGAGCTCTGCATGGACATCATCCGTGAAGAGCACAAGATTTCCTTCGTGAAATCAAAGGACGGCGTGCCGACTCCGAAGGAGATCCGCGAGGTCCTCGACGACTATGTGATCGGCCAGGACCACGCCAAGAAGGTGCTCGCCGTCGCTGTCCACAACCACTACAAGCGCCTCAACCACGCCTCGAAGAACAATGACGTCGAACTGGGCAAGGCCAATATCCTGCTGATCGGCCCGACGGGCACCGGGAAAACCCTTCTGGCCCAGACCCTGGCCAGGATCATCGATGTCCCCTTTACCGTCGCCGATGCGACGACGCTGACCGAGGCCGGCTATGTCGGTGAGGACGTCGAGAACATCATCCTCAAGCTGCTCCAGGCCGCCGATTACAATGTCGAGCGCGCCCAGCGCGGCATCGTCTACATCGACGAGGTCGACAAGATCAGCCGCAAGTCCGACAACCCCTCGATCACTCGCGACGTATCGGGCGAGGGCGTCCAGCAGGCGCTCCTGAAGATCATGGAGGGCACCGTGGCCTCCGTGCCGCCGCAGGGCGGTCGCAAACATCCCCAGCAGGAGTTCCTGCAGGTGGACACCACCAACATTCTGTTCATCTGCGGCGGGGCCTTCGCCGGTCTCGACAAGATCATCTCGGCCCGCGGTCAGGGTACGTCGATTGGCTTCGGCGCCCGCGTGGCGGACCCGGATGAGCGCCGCACCGGCGAGGTTTTCCGCCAGGTGGAGCCGGACGACCTCCTGAAGTTCGGCCTGATTCCCGAGTTCATCGGACGCCTTCCGGTGCTGGCCACCCTGGATGACCTCGACGAGAAGGCGCTGGTGCGGATTCTGACCGAGCCGAAGAACGCCTTCGTCAAGCAGTACCAGAGGCTGTTCGACATGGAGAATGTCGGCCTGACCTTCACGGATGACGCCCTGTCGTCCGTCGCCCGCAAAGCGATCGCCCGGAAGACGGGCGCACGCGGCCTGCGCTCCATCCTCGAGGGGATTCTGCTCGACACCATGTACGAGCTCCCGACCTGGGAGGGCGTTGAGGAAGTCGTCGTCAACGCCGAGGTGGTCGAGGGGCGCTCCCAGCCCCTGGTGATCTATTCAGAGCGGCGCGATAAGGGCGGCGCGGCCTGAGATCCGGGGGGCGGCCCGGGAGCTCATACGGCGCGCTCAGTGCGCCGACGCGCTGGTCTTTGTCCGGGTGCGACGCGGACGCCTGTCCGTTGGCCTGAATCGAGGTCGCAGTCAGCTTACATTCAGCTTGCTCCAGGCAAAAGCGCATGAGCCACTCGTAAATCCGCAAGAAGATTCAGGAGACCTCCATGCGCCCGATCCTGATGCTCGCCGCCGCCGCGACCACTCTGGGCGGGATCGCACCCGCTGTCCCGGCGCGGGCGGACTCCTATGTGACCTGCGCGTCCCACGACTACCGGCGCAACTGGTGCCCAGTCTATTCATCCGGCCGGGTCTGGCTGGATCGCCAGTACTCCGGGGGCAGGGGCGACTGCATCGAGGGCTCCACCTGGGGGCGTGACCGGAGAGGCATCTGGGTGGACGGCGGCTGCCGCGCGCGTTTCCGGGTCGAGGAGTCTTATCCCTACGATCCCGACGGCCGCTATCCCGACTACGGTGGAAAGAAGAAGGACGATACGGGCGCCCTTGTCGGCGGCCTGATCATCGGCGGCCTTGTGGTCGGCGCCCTTGCCGCGGCGAACAGCGAGAAGAACAAGCCTGCGGCGGGCGCGACATCTACGGCTTCGGGCCCTGCCGTGGAAGCCTGCCAGCTGGAGGCCGTCAGGCGGGTTTCGGGCTACGGGCAGAGGCCGCGGATTGACCGCATCACCACGACGACTTCGTCTGCCGGCGGCTGGACCGTTCAGGGTTCCGTTTCGGTGGATGTCGGTCCCAAGGCGGTGTCCTATGCCTTCACCTGCCGCTACGACAATGGCGTGGCGAGCCTCACAAAGCTGAACTGACGCCCTTCCCGATAAGTGTCGGACCGGTTGTCCACCACTGTCTGATCGGCCCGGCTTGAACCCGCCCCCCGACGCGCCACATTAATGTGCAGTAGACCCGGCTGGCGATCGTCGCAGGCGGGCGATGCCGTCCCTGCTCAATGGAGGGGGGCGGAGAGGAGTATATGTGATCATGACCGAAGCCCGCACGCTTCCGATTCTCCCTTTGAGAGACATTGTCGTCTTCCCGCACCAGCCCGTGCCGCTGTTCGTCGGCCGGGAGAAGTCCGTCAGGGCTCTGGAAGAGGCGATGAAGTCGCCTGAGCGCGAAATTCTGCTCGCCACGCAGAAAAACAAGGACGACGACGACCCGGGCCAGTCGGAGATCTTCGAGGTCGGCGTCGTCGCCGCCATCCTCCAGCTCCTGCGCCTGCCGGATGGCACCGTGAAGGTTCTCGTCGAGGGGCGTGGTCGTGCAGGCATCGTGCGCTTCACGGATGAAACCGAATGGTTCTCCGGAGAGGTGGCGCAGGTCACCGAGGACACCGCGCCCTCGGCCGAAACCGAGGCCCTGAGCCGAGCGGTGGTCGAGCAGTTCGAGACCTATGTGAAGCTGAACAAGAAGGTTCCGCCGGAGGCTCTGGCCGCCCTTCCGGGCATCGTCAATCCGGGCGAGCTCGCCGACCGGATCGCTTCGCATCTGAATGTGAAAATCACGGACAAGCAGGAACTGCTCGAAATCTTCAGCGTTTCCAAGCGCCTGGAGAAGGTCTACGCCCTGATGGAGGGCGAAATCTCGGTCATGCAGACCGAGAAGAAGATCCGCAACCGCGTGAAGCGGCAGATGGAGAAGACTCAGCGCGAGTACTACCTGAACGAGCAGATGAAGGCGATTCAACGCGAACTGGGCGATCAGGAACAGGAACGCGACGAGCTGGCCGAGCTGGAAAAGCGCATCAAGCGCACCCGCCTGTCCAAGGAGGCCCGCATCAAGGCCAACGCCGAGCTGAAAAAGCTGCGGTCGATGAGCCCCATGTCGGCGGAGTCTACCGTCGTGCGGAACTAT
>JBJTFE010000246.1:0-7824 GCA_046093265.1 Phenylobacterium sp.
CGGTCCTGACGGAGTCCCGTCGGGGCGTATGTGTTCACAAGTCGTCGCTCGCCGTCGACCTCCGCCCCTGGAAGGCGAAGGGTGTCCTGACAGGAAGCCATCGGAAACAGACAGGGCCGGACCCGCACGTTTTGCGGGGCAGGACCGTTTGTCTCCAGGCGAAGGACAAGGACGGCGACGCGCCATGGTGCGTTGAGGGGATCACAGTATGAGCAAGGACGGTCTTCAGTTCACGGTGGGCGATCACGTGGTCTATCCGGCGCACGGCGTCGGGCAGGTCCAGGGGATCGAGACCCAGGAAGTCGCCGGCTATTCGCTTGAAGTGTACGTCATTACCTTCGACCACGAGAAAATGACCCTCCGCGTTCCGACCGCCAAGGCCAAGGTCTCGGGCCTGCGCTCCTTGGCCGAGGGCAATGTCGTCAGCCAGGCTCTGACCACCCTGAAAGGCCGCGCCCGGGTGAAGCGCACCATGTGGTCGCGCCGCGCCCAGGAGTACGAGGCCAAGATCAATTCCGGCGACCTGATCTCGATCGCGGAAGTGGTGCGTGACCTGCACCGCGCCGAGAACCAGCCCGAACAGTCGTATTCCGAGCGGCAGCTCTATGAGTCGGCCCTGGATCGCATGGCCCGCGAGGTCGCCGCCATTGAGCGGATCGATCGTGAAGCGGCCATCGGCATCCTTTCCAAGAGCCTGACCAAGGCCCCTGTTTCCGCCTGACGGCGGGACAGATAGGGGTCAGTCCCGGCCCTTGGGGCCCGTCCGGTAGTCACCGAAGGTGGAGTCCCGGCTTGTCAGGGCCTTGGTGACCCCCTGGCGAAGTTCTGCCATGTAGGCGCGGCTCGCAGGGGTGTGCCAGCCCAGGGCGTGGAGGTCGGTGCCCGCGCGGATACCGGCCCGCATGCCCATGGCCTCCATCTGCCGGTGAACAAGGCGCTTGTTCAGCTGGGCGAGTTCGGGATCGACCTTCGCGATCCGCTCGGCCATGGCCAGAACCTCGCCTTCAAGATCCTCGGCCTTGAAGGCCCGATTGGCGAAGCCCAGGCGCACGGCTTCCAGTCCGTCGAAGGCGTCGCCTGTCAGCATCAGCTCCATTGCAGCGCGCATGCCGACGATCCAGGCGTGGTACTGGTTGTCGGGCGGACTCATCGTGCGAACGGCCGGGTAGCCGATCTTCGCATCCTCGGCCACGTAGACCAGATCACAGGCGACGGCGAGCTCCGAGCCGCCCGCCAGGCACCAGCCGTGAACCTGGGCGATGATCGGCTTGGCCATGTCCCACATGCGGAAGCAGCCTTCCACCACATGGCGCGCCCATTGACCCTGGCCGCCAGCGGTGTGGAACGGCAGGGCGCCCACGCCGGCGAGGTCATAGCCTGACGAGAAGCATGGGCCTGCGCCGCGCAGGACGATGACCCGGACTTCAGGATCCTGGTCCGCCGCCTCGAGCGCCGCGAAAAGGTCGCCCCGGAGGGCGTTGGACAGGGCGTTCCGCTTCCCAGGCCGGTTGAGCGTCAGGCGGCGGACGTGGGGCGCGGGGTCGTCGATGAGGATTAAGGGATGGTCGGTCATGGGATTGCTCTCCTCCTGCGCGGCGCAGCCTAGGCGCGAGGGGCCTGGAGGGACAAGCGCCCGTCAGTTGACGCAGCGTCCGCCTTGACGCACGGAGCCCGGGTCCCGCTAATCACGGCAAAGGCAGGAGACCCAGGATGAAACTCTACAATTCCATCGGACCCAACCCGCACGTCGTTCGTATGTTCATCGCCGAAAAGGGCCTGGATATCCCCAAGCAGGAAGTCGACATTATGGGCGGTGAAAACCGCCGACCGCCCTTTAACTCCACCGTTAACGTCGCTGGCCAGCTGCCGGCTCTGGAGCTGGACAATGGCGCGACCCTCTCGGAAATCACCGCGATCTGTGAGTACCTCGAAGAAGTCGGCAAGGGTCCGGCGCTCATCGGCGCAACGCCCGAGGAGCGCGCTGAAACCCGCATGTGGGTGCGCCGGATCGACCTGAACATCTGCGAGCCCATGGCTAACGGGTTCCGCGCAGGAGAAGGGCGCAACCTGTTCGCCAACCGGATCAAACTGGTGGGTGCGGAAGGCTCCAAAGAGCTGAAGGCGATCGCCCGCGACCGGCTGATCTGGCTCGATGGACTGCTAGCGGGACGCACCTGGGTGGCCGGCGAGCGCTTCACCCTCGCCGACATCCTGCTGTTCTGCTTCCTGGCCTTCGGCGCGCAGGTGGGCCAGCCGATCCCGGACGAGGCCCGCAACATCCGGGCCTGGTTCGAAAGGACCAAGGCGCGACCCAGCGCGGCGGCCTGAGCCCCTTCAGTCGGCCCCGCCCGCAGCTCCCGCTGCGGCCGGGGTCGCGGTCGGGCCGCGATCCAGCTCCGTGCGGAGACGGTCGCGGTCCAGGTCGCCTTCCCAGCGGGCGACCACCAGAGTGGCGACGCCGTTGCCGACAAGGTTGGTGAGGGCGCGACACTCGCTCATGAAACGATCGACGCCCACCAGCAGGGCCAGGCCTGCGATGGGAATGTCCGGCACGACCGCCAGCGTGGCCGCCAGCGTGATGAATCCCGCACCCGTCACGCCGCTGGCCCCCTTCGACGTCAGCATGGCGACGCCCAGCAGGGTCAGCTCCTGCCCGAGGGTGATCGGCACGTTCATGGCCTGGGCGAGGAAAAGGGTGGCCAGGGTCATGTAGATGTTGGTGCCGTCCAGGTTGAAGCTGTAGCCGGTCGGGATGACGAGGCCCGTCGTGGTCTTGCCGGCGCCCAGCTGCTGAAGCTTCTGCATCATCTGGGGCAGGACCGACTCTGACGAAGAGGTCCCGAGCACGATCAGCAGTTCCTCGCGGATGTAGCGGAGGAACTTCAGGATCGAGAAACCTGAGAGGGCGGCGATGATCCCCAGCACAACCAGCACGAAGAGAAGCGCGGTGGCGTAGAAGGTCGCCACCAGGGCGCCCAGCTTGACCAGTGCGGCGAGGCCGAACTTGCCGACTGTGAAGCCCATGGCGCCAAAGGCGCCGACCGGGGCGAATTTCACCACCACCTGGATCACGCCGAAGAAAAGGTGGGAGACATTGTCGAAGACGTCAGCCGCCTGCCGCCCGAAGTCCCCCAGGCGGGTGCAGGCGAACCCGGTCAGGATAGCGATCAGGAGGACCTGGAGGAGGTTGCCCTCGGCGAAGGCGCCGAAGAAGGCCTCGGGGATCACCGCCAGGAGGGACTCCGAGAGGGTGGCCCCGTGCGCAGCCTTCTCGACATAGCTTGCCGCGATGGTGGGATCGAGGGAAGCGGGATCCACATTGAAGCCCGCCCCGGGCTTCAAGGTGCGACCGACGACGAGTCCGACCACCAGCGCCAGCGTAGAGACCACTTCGAAATAGATGAGGGTCCTGAGGCCCAGCCGCCCGAAGGCCCTCATGTCGCTCATCCGGGCGATGCCGGCGGCCACCGTGCAAAAGATGACAGGCGCTATGACCATCTTGATGAGGCGAACGAAGGCGTCGCCCAACGGCTTCAGGGCCACGCCGATCTCAGGCCACCCGAGGCCGACAAGTATGCCAAGCGCGATGGCCAAGAGAACCTGGACGTAGAGCAGGCGAAAGCTGCGCAACGCACTCATCGGGGTCTGGCCTTTCCTCAGGCGGGACGGGCGACGGCCCGGAGGCTTCTGGTGCGGGCGGTCGGGGTCGAACCGACACTCCTTTCGGAACCGGATTTTGAGTCCGGCGCGTCTGCCAATTCCGCCACGCCCGCAAGTATGGGCGAGGTGATACCTTCTGAACGGAAAACATGCATCCGCTTTTTCCGACGGGCTTGCGTCTGGGTTCAAGAGGGCTCAGATGAAAACCGCTCGCAACTCACGCTCCCGCTGGAGACCAACTAATGCCCGAAATCGCTCCGGAGACGGACGACCGAGCGACCTTTAGGTTGGGCGAGGCAAGGCCTGGGGACCGAGGTGTCATCCGAAAGGTCTGCACCCCGAAGCGGCGGTACAGCCACGCTCTTGATCCTGAGGAGCTCGAGCTTCGGCTGCTGGAGTTCGGGTTCGTGGAAGGCGCACAGGTGGAAGTGCTTCACCAGGGCCTCTTCGGGGGCGACCCGATCGCTGTGAAGGTCGACGACATGCGCATCGCGCTGCGCCGTTCGGAGGCCATGAACGTCATCGTGGCGCCGGTGGTGGCGTGAGCGCTCCTCCCTTCGCCACTTTCGCACTGGTCGGCAACCCGAACTGCGGAAAGACGGCCCTGTTCAACGCTCTCACAGGCGGGCGACAGAAGGTGGCCAATTACGGCGGCGTCACCGTTGAACGCATGGAGGGTCTGGCGGAGCTGGCGGACGGACGACGGGTGCGTGTCGTGGACCTGCCCGGGACCTACTCCCTCCGAGCACGCTCGCCCGATGAAGAGGTGACCCGGGACGCAGTGCTCGGGAGGCTGGATAATGAGCCGCCTCCGGACGTTATCCTCTGCATTGCGGACGCCACCAACCTTGGCCTCGTCCTTCGTCTGGCGCTTGAGCTCAAGACGACAGGGCGTCCGCTCGTCTTTGTCCTCAACATGATCGATATCGCCGAACGCCAGGGGATCGAGATCGACACTGCAGCCCTGTCACGGGAGCTCGGAGCGCCGGTCGTGGCGACCGTCGCCACCCGCAAGCGAGGACTGGAGGCGCTGCTGGACATCGCTGTCGCGCAGTCGGATCGTGGGACCTCTGAAGCGGGAACTGGCTCGTCCTGGCGTGAGCCGTCTTCAGCCGAAGTGCGTGAAGCGCACCGGACAGCCAGGCAGTTGATGGGGCGGGCTGTACGCCCCCCCAAGCGACCAGACACCTTCACAGGTCGTCTCGACGCGGTTCTGCTCAACCCTGCGGCCGGAATTTTGATCCTCCTCGGTCTCCTCTTCCTGATGTTCCAGGCGGTCTTCACCTGGGCGTCGCCCGCCCAGGATCTGATTGAGGCGGGCTTTACGGGACTCGGCGCCGCCGCAGGCGCAATCCTGCCTCCGGGCTGGGTGACCGGGCTGGTCATCGACGGACTGATCGCCGGCGTTGGCTCCGTTCTGGTCTTCCTGCCGCAGATTCTGATCGTGTTTCTCTTCATCCTGTTGCTGGAAGACTCCGGCTACATGGCCAGGGCGGCCTTTCTTATGGACCGGATCATGGGCGGGGCGGGATTGCACGGGCGCGCCTTCATCCCCCTCCTGTCGAGTTTCGCCTGCGCGATTCCCGGGATCATGTCCGCACGGGTGATCGACAGCCGAAGGGACAGACTGACCACGATCCTGACCGCGCCTCTCATGACCTGCTCCGCGCGGATTCCCGTCTACACGCTGATCATCAGCGCGCTGATCCCGGACCGGAAAGTCCTGGGGGTTCTGAGCCTTCAGGGACTGGTTATGTTTGGTCTCTATGCGTCCGGCATCCTCTCAGCCCTCTTGGTGGCCTTCCTGATCCGCAAGGTGTTCTGGAGAGGTGGCAGCGAGCCCTTCATGATGCAGCTCCCGGACTACAAGCGTCCGGTTCTGGCGAACCTTGTTCGCAACCTCTGGAGGAAGGCATGGGCCTTTGTCAGTCGGGCGGGGCGGGTGATCCTGCCGCTGATGGTGCTCGTCTGGGCCCTTTCCACCTGGCCGGGACCGCCCCCGGGTGTGGGAGGCCCGGCCATTGCCTACAGCGTCGCGGGACGCCTTGGTCACTGGCTTGAACCCGCCTTTGCACCCATAGGCTTCAGCTGGGAGATGGTCGTGGCGCTCGTTCCGGGAATGGCCGCCCGGGAAGTCGCTGTCGCGGCGCTTGGCGCGATCTACGCCGTAGGAGGAGAGAGCGGCGCCCTTGCGGGTGTTCTGGCGCGGCAGTGGTCGCTGGCTTCGGGCCTGGCCTTCCTCGCCTGGTACGTTTTCGCGCCGCAGTGCTTGGCGACCCTGGCGGTGGTCCGACGCGAAACCGGCGGTTGGCTATGGCCGGGCGTCATGTTCGCCTACATGCTGGGGCTCGCCTATGCGGCGGCCTTCCTGGTGTTTCAGGCCTCTCGCCTCTTAGGCCTGGGCTAAGAAAAGTCTACCGTCATGTTGCGCAGGCTGTACCAGAAGGTGCTGACCCTCTCAGGTTCGCGCAGGGCGCCATGGATCCTCGCCCTTGTGTCGTTCGCTGAGAGTTCATTCTTCCCGATCCCTCCCGACGTCATGCTCGGGCCCATGGTTCTCGCCCGCCGGGAAAAGGCGTTTGTCTACGCCGCGATCTGTACAGTTGCATCCGTCGCAGGCGGGGTCCTTGGCTATGGGATCGGTTACTTTCTCGAACCCATGGGCCTGGCCATGCTCAGGATGATGGGGCACGCGGAGGGTCGGGAGGTCTTCCAGGCCTGGTTCGCGAAATGGGGACTGTCGGTAATCCTGATCAAGGGTTTGACGCCGGTCCCATACAAGCTCGTGACGATTGCGTCAGGACTGGCTCACTTTTCCTTTTTCACCTTCATCTGGGCCTCTGTCGTGACGAGGGGCGCGAGATTCTTTCTGACGGCGGCCGTGCTGAAGTTCTATGGACCAGCCTTGCTGGCTGAATTTGAGCGGCGGATGACGCTCTACGTCCTCGGCGGTGGAGCGCTGCTTGTAAGCGCCTGGCTGATCTGGAAGCTGGCTTCTTGACTCACTCTTGGTCCGAGGCGGGTTTCGGAGCATAACGCGGCCATGGCGAACCTCACTTCAGCCCTGCAGGCTCGGCTGCCGACGGCCTGGCCGGCGATCGCCCTGTCGGTCAGCGCCGCCATGCTGGCGGCGGCTCATGCTTTCGAACGCTTCGGCGGCTATGCGCCCTGCCTGCTCTGCCTGAAACAGCGGGAAGTCTACTGGGTCGCCGGCTTTGTCGCCCTGCTCGGGATCGGCCTTCTGCGGGCGCCCCGGGCGAAAGGATTAAGACCGTGGCTGGCCCTCGGACTTGCGGTGGTCTTCCTGTTCGGGGCGAGCCTCGCCGCCTTCCATGCCGGCGTCGAGTGGAAATGGTGGCCTGGCCCAGCCGCATGTTCGGGCGCGGGGGGATCGGTGTCCAGCCTGGACATGTCCGGCCTGCTTGATGGTACGCTGAAGGTGCGGCCTCCAGCCTGCGACAAGGCCGCCTGGCGCCTCCTGGGACTGTCCATGGCGGGGTGGAACGCTCTGGCCTCGCTGGGGTTCGCAGCGCTCGGGATCCTGGCCTGGCGGTGGGACAGGAGGGAGACATGACGGCGTCTCCCCGGCGTCCCGGCGCGGGCGCGGGTGCGGCCCGCCTCGCAGAAATCCTGAGGGTGGATCACGCTGGCGAACTTGGCGCCGTCCACATCTATCGAGGTCAGAGGACCGTTTTCGGCCAGGCCCCCGGCAAAGCGCGGATCTCCGGCCAGCTTGAGGAGATGGAGTCCCACGAAGCTCGGCACCTTTCGAGGTTCGAGACACTGCTCGCAGAGCGCCGGGTTCGTCCAACGCTGATGGCGCCGCTGTGGCGGCTGGCGGGCTTCACCCTTGGCGCAGGAACCGCCCTGATGGGCGAAAGAGCCGCCCACGCCTGCACGGAGGCCGTCGAGACGGTGATCGGCGACCACTACGCCAGGCAGATCGCCGAGCTGGTGGATCGGGATCCGGAGCTTGCGGCGGAACTCTCAGGCTTCCGCGACGAGGAGCTGGCGCATAGGGATCTCGCCGTGGAGGAAGGCGCGCGGGAGGCGCCCGGCTACACTTTTCTCGCCGCGGCCATTCGGCTCGGGTGCCGAGCGGCGATCCGGATCAGCGAGAAGATCTGACCGCAGATCCTGGTCACT
Source organism: Phenylobacterium sp. (assembly GCA_046093265.1). Classification (GTDB taxonomy): domain Bacteria; phylum Pseudomonadota; class Alphaproteobacteria; order Caulobacterales; family Caulobacteraceae; genus Phenylobacterium. Next base: position 7,807 of record JBJTFE010000246.1, read on the forward strand.
CAGGGATCCAGTTCGACG
>JBJTFE010000247.1:0-2814 GCA_046093265.1 Phenylobacterium sp.
GAAAGCCCATCAAGCTGGCCATCGTCGCCGTCATGCGAAAGCTCATCGAAGCCGCCAACCTCATCCTCCACAGAGGACAGCCCTGGGTCAAAACCCAACCCGCTTGAACATGGTTGCTCACCGCGCTTCGCGCGGAGCTCCCCCATGACGGGGAGCAATTGGCTCCCCAATTCCTCCACCTCTTGAGGGGGAGGTGGACCGCGCAGCGGGCCGGAGGGGGTCTGCGGCGAGGAGGGGTAAACCCCTCACCCCCCGAACTTCCTTCCCATCCAGTCGAGGATGAAGCGGTTCACCTCCTCCGGCTTTTCCTGCTGGGTCCAGTGGCCGGAGCCCATGACCAGGGCCTTTTCCAGGTCGGCGATGCGGGTCTCCATGCCGTCGGCCATGGAGGGGGGCAGGACGGCGTCCTTCTCGGCGCAGATCATCAGGCAGGGGACGTGGTCGATGCGCTGGGGCAGGTGGGCCGAGCGCTCCCAGTTGCGTGTGAAGTTGCGGTACCAGTTGATCCCGCCGGTGAATCCCGTGGCGGAGAAGGTCTCGACGAAGGCGGCCAGCTCGTCGGGCGTCAGCAGCTGGTTGGCGGTGTCGGACTTGTCCCACTCGGCAAGCATGTCGCGGAAGGCGAAGGTGGAGGTGGTGGCGGGGCCGGCCTCCCTGTCGATGGTCAGGCCGCCGCTGGGGGGCGTGGGGATGTCCCCGGCCGGGCGGCGCATGAAGAAGCGCATGGTCTTGTCGACGTTCTTGCCGAGGGCGGCGTCGGCCTCGCCGGGCTTCTGGAACCAGACGATGTACATGTCCTCGCCGAAGGCGAAGCGCATGGAGGCGATGGGGTCGTAGTCGCCGCGCGGCATGAAGGGGGTGTTGAGGCCGATCACGCCCGCCACCCGGTCGGGGTGCATCAGGGCCATCTGCCAGACGACGAAGCCGCCCCAGTCATGGCCGCAGAACACCGCCTTCTCGATGCCGAGATGGTCCAGGAGGCCCACCAGGTCGGCGGCCAGGTGCTCCATGTCGTAGTCCTCGACCTTGTCCGGCCGGGAGGTGAGGCCATAGCCGCGCTGGTCCGGGGCGATGGCCCACTGGCCCGCCGCCTCGCAGGCGCGCAGCTGGTGGCGCCATGAGAAGGCCAGTTCCGGGAAGCCGTGGCAGAAGACGATGGGCGTCCCCTTGCCCCGGGCGACCTCGTAATAGGCCATGTCGATCCCGTTGACCTGGGCCTTGGCGACGGGGGGCATCTGGCGGGCGAGTGCGGACATCCGGGGCTCCTGAAAGTTTCCCCCTATCTTGGCCAGACCGGGCGGGGATATGGCAAGGGCGGAAGGCACGGGAGCAGCAGGCATGACGGGGCGAGGAGACGGAGACCGGGCCGTGGGTTCGGGCTGGGGGCTGGTGGTCCTGCTGGGCGCTCTCACCGCCTTTGCGCCCATGGCCATCGACATGTACCTGCCCAGCCTGCCGGCCATTGGCGCCGACTTCGGGGTCAGCGGCGCCCACACCCAGGTGACGGTCTCGGCCTTCCTCGCGGGCATGGCCATCGGCCAGTTCTTCTACGGTCCGGCCTCAGACCGGCTGGGGCGCAAGGGGCCGATCCTGGCCGGGGCGGGGCTGTTTGTCCTGGCCTCCTGCGCCTGCGCCCTGGCCCCTTCGGCGGAGTTCCTGATCGGCGCCCGGTTCGTCCAGGCGCTCGGCGGCTGCGCGGGCGCGGTGGTGGCCCGGGCCGTGGTGCGCGACCGTTTCGACCACACCGAGACGGCGCGGATGCTGTCCCTCCTGACCCTGGTGATGGGGCTGGCGCCAATCCTGGCTCCCCTCCTCGGCGGGGTCCTGCTGCAGGTCGGAGGCTGGCGCGCCAACTTCTGGGCCCTGGCCGGGTTCGGGATCGCGGTCGGCCTTGCGACCCTCCTCTTCCTGGAGGAATCCCGCTCCGAGGAGACGGCGGCGCAGGCGCGCTCCGAATCTCCGCTGGCCGCCCTCGGCGCCCTGCTGAAGGACCCCCGCCTCATCGGTTTCGCCCTGGCCGGCGGGCTGAACGGGGCCACCCTCTTCACTTGGATTTCCTCTTCGCCCGGCCTGCTGATCGGGGTCTGGGGAATTCCCGCCTCGCTGTTCGGCTGGGTTTTCGGCCTCAACGCCGCCGGGGTGATTGGCGCCGGCCAGATCAACCGCCAGCTCCTCCTTCGCTACACGCCTGAGCAGGTGCTGAAGGCCGCCAGCCTGGCCGGGGTGGCCGCCTCGGCCCTTCTGCTCCTCGCCGCCTTCACCGGCTGGGGCGGGATGTGGAGCGTCCTGCCCCTGATCTTCCTGGTCCTGTCCAGCTACGGCTTCATGGCCGGCAACACCATGGCCGGGGCGCTCAATGTCGACCCGCGCCGGGCGGGGTCGATCTCGGCCCTGATGGGGTCCTCATCCTTCGCCTGCGGCGCCCTGGCCTCGGCCCTGACCGGCGCCCTCGGCGACGGCTCGGCCCGGCCCGTCGCCGTGACGATGTTCCTGGCGATGACCGGCTCGGCCCTGGCGTTGAGGACGCTGGCCCTGAAGGGGACAGCGCGGGTGTAGGGGCAGGGCGGTGAGGCCGCAGACCCCCTCCGGCCCGCTTACGCGGTCCACCTCCCCCTCAAGAGGTGGAGGAATGACAACGACTTAATTGCTCCCCATCAGGGGGAGCTCTGGACGAAGTCCGGTGAGGGGGTGCAACGGCCTCTCTGCAAGACCCCCGCCCGCCCCGCGGCGCGGGGCCCCGCCCCCCCCACACGTGGGGGGCAGGGGGGGGCGGGGATGGGGCCCCGCAGGGGGGGGGGCCGGGGCAGGCCGGGG
>JBJTFE010000248.1:0-4551 GCA_046093265.1 Phenylobacterium sp.
GCGACCCGGGCCATGAGCTCCCGCATCCCGAAGGGCTTGCAGACATAGTCGTCGGCCCCCGCTTCGAGACCCGCCACCTTGTCCGCCTCCTCCGCCCTTGCCGTGAGGATCAGCACCGGAGCGGTGGAGAACCGGCGAAGCCGCCGGCAGACGGCCGGCCCCTCCATTCCGGGAAGCATCCAGTCGAGAATGACCAGGTCCGGAGGCTCATCCTCCATGGCCCTCAGGGCTCTCCCGCCGTCCCGGAAGGTCCGGACCTCATGACCGGCGTCGCGCAGATAGTCGGCGATCACCGCGCTGATCTTCGGATCGTCCTCGACCACATAGATACAGGCGGCGGATCCAGGCGCGCTCACGCCGCCGCCCCTTCCGGCAGGTTGACTTCGATCCTCAGGCCTCCGAGCTCTGACGCTAGCGCGCGGATAGCGCCGTCATGGGCGCGGGCGATCACCTCGCATATGGCGAGCCCCATGCCGCTCCCGCCAGCCTGGCGGTTGCGGTCCGGCTCAAGCCTGTAAAGGGGTTCGAACAGGCGCCCGAGGGCGTCCCGCGGGGGGGCGGGAGCCGTGTCGTCCACGGTAATGGTGAATCCCTGGCCCTCGGTCCGTCGAAGGGCGATGAGGATTCGGCCTCCGGACCGGGTGTACTTGACGCTGTTGGTCAGCAGGTTCGCGATCATCTGCTCCAGCGCTCGGCGATCTCCCTGGCAGGGCGCGTTCTGAATCCCTCCGAGATCAACGGTGAGAGTCAGGCCCGCGTTTTGCACAAGGACATCGAAGCGTTCTGCAGCCTCATTAAGAAGGGCGGCGAGGTTGAACCGGTCGCTACGGTCCGGCGTCCCGGATAATCTGGCGACGGCGAAGACATGCAGGTCTTCCAGGAGCCCGGAAAGGCGGGCGGCTTCTTCGGCTAGGGATCTGATGGCGTCTGGCGTCAGTGGACGAACGCCATCCTGCAGGGCCTCGATCTCGGCGCGAAGGGCGGCGAGTGGAGTGCGCAGCTCATGCGAGATCTCCGCCAACCCGCGTCGCCGCGCTGCGTCCATGGCTTCGAGCTCCGCCGCCATCTTGTTGATGTTGCCCAAGGTCTCGGCCACTTCGACGGGTCCCTGCTCCCGGAGCCGGGTCCGGAATTCGCCCCTGGAAATGGAGTCGGTGACCCGCCGGATCTCCCGAAGGCTCTCTCCCGAGGCCCGTGCGATCCAGAACGCCGCCAGGCTCCCCACCCCGAGGATCAATGCGCCGGCCAGGATCACATGCCTCAGCTGGCGCTCCAGGAAGCCAGCATCGGCAGGCGTGGACAGTCGTGGCGGCAGGATGAGGCGGGCCTCGCCGACCTGCATCCCCCGCACCACAATGGGCGCCCTCGGCAGGACGGCGTGATCGGCGATCGGAAGCGCGCCCGAGGGGCCCAGTAACGTCCGGCCCTGGTCATCGAGCACCACCAGGCGCATCGCGAACTCCATGGGTGGGGCGAGTCGTTCAGGCGACCCAGGGATTGGGCGCGGCGGATCCGGACGGTTCTCTATGGGCAGGTCAATACCGGGCAGGCCCCGGAGCAGGTCCGGGTGGTCGGCCAGTCTGACCGGACCTCGCAGGGCGGAGAGCCTGCGCTCCAGGTTGGCGACATAGGCCTTGAGGTCAGCGAGGTCCCGCGCAAGCAGATAGTCCTGGAAACCCTGCCTCAGGTTCAGGGCCAACGCCAGGGCCATGACCGTCGTAGTCCCTACGGCGACGACCATGATCAGCAGAAACACCTGATGAGCGAGGCGGAGCCTCATTCCGCGTATTCCCTTGAAGGCGCACTCATATCAGCCTGGGCGCGAAATGAGGAAAGACCGTGGATATCAAAGATCGGTAAAGCCCTCCGGATTCGCCGCCTGAAGATTCGCCACGCGGACCGGCGGCGCGACCGCTGAGGAGGTCCCGCCGCCGGGGTTCAGCCCGGGGAGTATCAGGCCGCCGTCATCCACCATCCCAATTTGTCTTCCGCGTCACCGGGGACCGTGGCCGTCAGGAGGTTCTGCAGGCCCCCGACCGCCTGGGGCGGGCTCGGGGCTGACGCGGATCTGGCGCCTTCAGGTCCGCCCCTGCGCATTTCGTTGAGGGCGCCGCCGATCTCCTCGGCGCTCAGTTCACCATCTTCGTCCCGGTCGATCTTGGCGAGGCTCTCGCTGATGTCATCGGGAGCCTCGTCGCCGAGCATCGACCTCAGCTCCTCAGTGCTGAGACCGCCGTTTCCGTCGGTATCTGCGGCCTGCATGAGCTTGCTGACCGGATCCGCGCCGTCCCCGAGCTTGTCGGGGCCAATGGCCTGAGCGCTCAAGAGTCCTGACATCGTACCGGACGTCAGCCGCCCGCCCGCCTGACCCGGCGGTGGTCCCTTCTGGCCCTGCGGACCGCCTGTGGGGCCTGCTCCGCCCGGTCCACCTTGTGGCGGCTGGGCTCCGGCAGGTCCGGTGGCGCCGACGCCCCCGGCCTTGCCCAAGAGGGCCGAGAGCATCTGCCCTGGCCCCTGGTTTGCTTGTATCTGCATGACTGATCCCTTCCCGGGGCGAACCCCGCTTAAGCAGACTGCCCGAAATGGACGGCTGCGAATCAAAATTCCCACAGGACCGTGGTGAAAATTAGGGTTAACAAGTTATTAAAACGACAACTGGTGATCTGCCCGCTTCTGTGTTCTATTTCTGGAAAATTCCTATGGAAAAATTCCAGTATTTCTGAAACAAAGGCATTCATGCGCAGGCCAGTAAATCTAGCTAGGGCGTTTTTTGACAGTTTGTCTGACAATTAATGAAGCACTTAGCGGCAAACTATCGAAGCTGTTGCCAGCGCCCCGCTTCCTGACGTCAAGCGGCCGCGTCATGCTCCTGACGAGCCGCCTCCCAGACTTCCCGGGCGGCGTCGGCGTTGAGGGCGGCGATCGCCAGGCCGACGATCAGGTCCGGCCAGGCCGATCGCCAGAGGAAGGCGGTGACCAGGCCTGCGCCGATGATGGCGATGTTGGCCAGGGCGTCGTTGCGCGCCGAGAGGAAGGCCGCCCGCGTCAGGCTGCCTCCGGACCGCCGGGCGCCGGCCAGGAGGAAGGCGGCGGTGAGGTTGACGGCAAGCGCCCCCAGGCCGGCCAGGGTCAGGACCTGTGGGTCCGGCGCCAGGGCCGGGGCGCTGAACCGGGTCCAGGCCATCCACAGGGTGGCGAGGCCCGGGACCAGCAGCAGCCCCGCCAGCCCCATACCCAGCCGCGCCCGCGCCCGGGGCGCCCAGGCCAGGGCCAGGAGGACCAGCAGGTTGACCGCTGCGTCCTCCAGGAAATCGACGGAGTCCGCGAACAGGGCCACCGAACCCACCGCCAGGGCCGCGGCGAACTCCACCCCGAAATAGGCCAGGTTCAGCCCGCCCGCCCAGGCGACCGCCCGGCGCACGCGTCCCTGTGCTTCGGCGTCCATCCCGTCCTCGTGGCTCACGCCGCGCGCGAGGGGGTGCATCCCCCATCCGCTTGGGGCAGTGTGCCCGCAACGGACGGGGAAGGGAAACCACCATGGGAAGGTTCGCAGGCAAGGTCGCGGTCATCACCGGCGGGGCCTCGGGCATTGGCGCGGCGGCGGCGCGGCGGTTCCACGCCGAGGGGGCGAGCGTCCTCCTGGCCGACCTCAACGCCGGGGCGGGCGAGGCCCTCGCGGCAGACCTGGGCGAAGGTCGCGCCCGCTTCCGCACGGTGGACGTGGCCGACTTCAGCGCCGTGGAGGCGATGGTCTCCGACGCCGTCCAGGCCTTCGGCGGCCTCGACATCCTGTTCAACAACGCCGGGATCGGCAGCTTCGCCAATGTCGTCAACCTGCCGGTGGAGGACTGGCGCCGGGTGATCGACATCGACCTCTCCGCCGTCTTCTACGGCTGCAAGGCGGCCATACCCGCCCTTCGCGCCCGGGGCGGCGGGGCGATCGTCAACAACGCCTCCATCTCGGGCCTGGCGGGGGACTTCTCCTTCGCCGCCTACAACGCCGCCAAGGCCGGGGTGATCAACCTGACCCGAGCCGTGGCCATCGACCACGCCCGGGAGAACATCCGCGTCAACGCCGTCTGCCCGGGGCCTGTGGCCACCCCCCTCCTGTCCGTTATCAGCGAACTGCAGGGGGTGCACGAGGCCTGGGACGCCCGGGTGCCCATGGGCCGCTTCGCCCGCCCCGAGGAGATCGCCGCCGTCGTCGCCTTCCTGGCCTCGGAGGAGGCCAGCTACATGACCGGGTCGATCCTGGCCGTGGACGGCGGGGTGACGGCCCACACTGGCCAGCCCGACCTGCCGCGCATGCTCGGCCTGGCCTGAGGCGGGGAGGGGGCGATGAAGAAGGTCGTCGGCGAGAGCCTGGAGAGCCTGTCGGGCTACAGCCTCGTCGAGGCGCCGGTTCCCGGGCCAGGGCCCGGCCAGGTGCGCCTGCGCCTCACCGACTGCGGCCTCGGATACGTGGACGCCCTGGTCGCCCTGGGCCGCTACCAGGTCAAGCCGCCCCTGCCGCACACCCCGGGCCAGGAGGTCGCCGGGGTGGTCGACGCC